>JALVSJ010000148.1 GCA_027024445.1 Desulfobacterales bacterium | reverse complement strand
ACCTTTAGCATGGGGGCTGTCTGGTTTTTCCCATTCCCTTTTCCGTTCATAAACCTTACCTTTACTAAAGGGCCGCCCGCCGCCTCTTACTTCAAAAGCCTCGGCCCTGTCAATGAAAAAATTTTCTAATTCTTGTGAATGTTCTGTTAGTTACCCGTGCCTGCACCTCCTAAGCGGTATCAGGCCAAAGGCTTGAATCTTTACAGCCGCGGTATTTTTCCCTTGACATTATTGGAGACCCCGAATCACTTATTCAGAACTCCTTTTATCTTTCATTTTATGAAGTTATGTGAGGTAAATCAAATAATGAATAAGAGACTTGAAAAAGGCCTCGTCCAAGCTTATGCATCCACCACTGACTTTTTCAACTTTGCCCCTTTTGGTCTTGCCCTTCGGGCGGCGGGACATGGATTTAGATCAAGGATCCTGAGTTTTTCATCTATCCCCTTTTCAGGCCCTTTGAAAACCCTTAAAGAGCATCTTCCACCGGAAATTGCAATTGTGAAATCACTTGACGGTGCAGACATTTCATTGGAGAGGGGCTACAATGTGCTCATCATAAATGGAATCCACGAGGGACTTGGCTCCAATAAGATAACGTTATCCCAACTTCTAAGATTCATTAATACAAAACCTCCCCACCTGGAGCTTGTGTTTTCAGGAAGCGGTTTACCTCCCGAAATCCTTGATAAGGCCGATCTTATAACAGAGGTTCATCTTTCTCATCAATCAAACAAAAAAGAGGCCACAGTGGAGGTCATCACCGGCGAGGGCAAGGGCAAGACAACTTACTGCCTCGGAAAGGCATTGCTGGCCTCTGCCGCCGGAATTAAAGCAGCCATAGTCCAAATGATAAAAGCCCCCAAGCATTATGGCGAAGTGCAAGCAATAGAACGTTTAGCAAACATAGAAATTTATTCCCTCGGAGAGGGGTTTATTGGGAGATCCGGGGAGGGGATTGGAAAAAAACATGTGGAGGCTGCCCAGAGAGCCTGGGAGGTATGGCTCAGAAAGCTCTATTCCAAGAAATACGGGCTCCTGGTCCTGGATGAAATCAATATTGCAACTCATTACGGATTGGTCAGACCAGAGAGGGTTGTTGAGATGCTATCTCAAAAGCCTCCAGGAGTGGAGTTGCTCCTGAGCGGGCGTTATGCACATCCCGATGTGATGAGGGCCGCCACCACTGTCATAGAGATGAAAGAGATAAAACACCCCTTCCGGGCCGGAATCAAGGCCAGGAAGGGGATCGAATTCTAGGTAAAGCGGTTATACGATTTCCACAAGCTCCACATCAAAGATGAGGGTCTTGCCCGCCAAGGGATGGTTCGCATCCAGTGTGACGGTCTCGTCTCCAACCTCCGTAACCATGAGATCAATAATCCTCCCGTTGGGTTGCCTGATCTGAAGCTGCTGGCCCACGGCAGGTGTAATATCTTCTGGAAACTCGGTCTTCTTTACATAGAGGACCAGGTCTTCTCTCCTGGGACCGTAAGCCTCCTCTGGGGAGATGGAGATGGTCTTGACCTCTCCCACCTCCATTCCTACGATCCCGCTCTCAAATCCTGGGATAACTTCCCCTCCCCCAATGGTAAATTCCAATGGGGGTCGATCCTTGGATGAATCAAATATCATCCCGTCTTCCAGCTTGCCCGTGTAATGGACCCGTACGGTGTCACCTGTCTTTGCCTGATTCATTTGTGTTCCTCCTTTTCTATTTACTGGGATATGGAGTTGGAAGTGACGCTCCCACAATCCAGCACTTGGGTACTCCACTTCCCCTCTCCTGAGTTATTTTTCTTGTTTTCTAGGGTCTGGTGCTAAGTCTTCTCCTATGGGCTAGGTTATCAGCCTGTGCTTTACTATTGCCAGGAAGGATCCATAAAGATCTGCCCTTTGTGGGCATCCTTTGAGAAAGCAATCAATTTCATGGTGAGTGTAAAGCATTCCGGCAGGCCTTCGGCAGAAAATATAAGCGCCGAAAATAAT
>JALVSJ010000147.1 GCA_027024445.1 Desulfobacterales bacterium | reverse complement strand
AGCAGGGATGCTTAAGCTACGAATAATTCAGTCTATCACAACCCCGTCAGGCATCCCGTCTGCCTGACTGCCACATGGCAGGCAGGCGGTGAGGACCGCCTCCCTGTAAGGAGTTAGAGGCAGTCTTAAAAGGATCTCTCGACTGGCGCATCCGGGCAGCCGTCGGCCTTCAGGTAGGCCTGCCCCCGCATTCAGGCAGGCGTGCTATGCCAGGCAGGAAACGCTGGAAATGGACTTTTTACGAAGCCGTCAAGTTCTCTCGAACATAGTTAAGCGCCCCCCCTGCCAGCAAGTACTCCCTTTGGCGATCTGAGACATCAAGCAGGGTGAGAATCTCTCTATCTCCCACATGGACAGGTATCTCTGTATCACCCCTGGCAATCCGTTCTCTGATGCCCTCCAGCCTCACGGGGGCCCCTTCCGTGATATGGTTGTAGTCTTCGGGATTCTTGAATACCAGCGGGACAATGCCAAAATTACACAGGTTGGCCTTATGTATGCGAGCAAAGCTCCTCACGATCTTGGCCCTCACGCCCAGGTGTCTGGGGGCCAGAGCCGCATGCTCGCGGCTTGAGCCCTGCCCATAGTTCTCCCCTCCCACTACAACTGCTGCATTTACTTCTCTGCACTTGGAGGAAAAATCATCATCTATCCGGCAGTAGGCATATTGGCTGAGGGCATCGATGTTAGAGCGAAGAGGCAGGATCTCCGCACCGGCAGGAATAATGGCGTCAGTAGAAATGTTGTCTCCCACCTTTAACAACACCACGGCCTCAAGGGTATCAGGGAGGGGATCCATGGCAGGAAGGGGCTTGATGTTGGGTCCGCGAATTATTTCTGTATCGCCACAAGAAGGTGAAGCAAAGATAATAGAGGAGGTATCCACGATGTACTTTTCAGGTTCAGGAATTGTGGGATATTCAATTTGTTCGCCAAGGTCCCTGGGATCAGTGATCTCCCCCTTGATGGCTGCAGCCACTGCTGTCTCCGGGGAGCAGAGATATATGCGATCTTCTTTGGTGCCTGAGCGGCCCGGGAAGTTCCTTGGGAACGTCCTCAGGCTCACCTGATTCGTACCAGGTGCCTGCCCCATGCCAATGCAACCAAGGCAACCTGACTCATGCAGTCGAGCACCTGCCATCAACAAAGGCATGAGCCCACCCTGAAACGCGACATTTTCAAGAACCTGGCGGCTCCCAGGGTTCACATGGAAAAACACATCCCTGTGGATATGCCGGCCTTCCAGCACTTTGGCCACAGCCATGAGATCCCTAAAAGACGAATTCACACAGCTACCTATTATGACCTGGTCAACCTTTGTGCCCGCCACTTCTCTCACCGGCTTTACGTTACCAGGAGAAGATGGACACGCAATCAATGGCTCCAGGGAGGAAAGATCGATCTCATCATATTCATCATACGTGGCATCAGGGTCTGGAGCCAGCTCCACCCAGCAATCTCCTCTTCCCTGCGCCTCGAGGAATCGGCGCGTGTTTTCATCAGAAGGAAAAACCGTGGAGGTAGCGCCTAACTCTGTACCCATATTGCCGATGGTAAGTCTGTCTGTTGCGGTCAGTGTGGAGACTCCTGGGCCATAGTATTCTACTACCTTTCCTATGCACCCCTTTACGTCGTAGCGTCGCAACATCTCTAAAATTATATCCTTTGCGCTGACCCACTCCGGCAGTTTCCCTGTGAGCTTTACACCCAAGACCCTTGGGCATGGGAAATAATAGGGCCGCCCTGCCATGGCTAGCGCCACATCCAGCCCCCCTGCTCCCATTGCGAACATGGAGACCCCTGCTCCGCTTGGCGTGTGGCTGTCTGCTCCGAGGAGGGTCTTGCCAGGCTCTCCAAAGCGCTCAAAGTGGACCTGATGACATATTCCATTGCCAGGCGGGCTAAAGTGGATGCCAAAATGCATGGATGCGGTTTGGAGATAACGGTGATCATCAGCATTTTTGT
The DNA here is from genome assembly GCA_027024445.1 of Desulfobacterales bacterium. GTDB lineage: Bacteria > Desulfobacterota > DSM-4660 > Desulfatiglandales > Desulfatiglandaceae > B111-G9. The sequence goes on along the minus strand of JALVSJ010000147.1, from coordinate 4,324 downwards.
TATCACTTTGAAGGATATTATGATCCACATATTGGACCGAGCACTGAGTCTTTACCCGATCCAGACCTAGGGCTTCGAACTCCAGCATGGCCATAGTGCCCGTGGCATCCTGCAAGAGCGTCTGATCGATCCTTATGCCGATTTCCTCACCCGGCACCAGCTTCCCTTCAACTAAATGGGACTCAAGGATCTTGTGTGTAAGATTCTTCCCCATCTACGTACTTCCTCCATTGACTAGGAATGGTTTAATGATATCGAAATGACAATCTTCTGCGATTTCTTTTATGAATTGTCCAAGGGCCCAGCCTTTAGGCACGTCGCTGTTCGCTGACAGCTAAGTGCTGATAGCTCCCATCAACAAGACCTCTTGTGGATGGGGTTTATCTCAGATACGGTCCCCACTGCCTGGCGACTTCATTTATATAATCTTTGGGCACATTCGTCATGATACTGTTGTGCCCGGGTAACAAAATATCTACCTCGAGCTCTGCAAGCCTGGCAAGGGAGTCTCTTAATTGGGCGCCGCTGGCCCCATGGAGATCAAACCGGCCAATGGCATAATCCGCATAGACCGTGTCCCCGGGGATAAGAATATTGCGCGCAGCATCATAAAGGGCAATGCTTCCAGGTGAATGCCCCGGTATATGGATAACCTGCCATGAAGCTCCACCCAGATCCAAAGATTCGCCATCTGTCACCTTCCGGTGTACCTGGAACGTGAACTTACCATCAGGAATACCGTACTGTGACTGGCACATGGAACGAAACATCTCCATTCCATAGACCACCCGTTCATCACCCTGCTCAAGAGGCCTCCCCTCCGCCTCATGTACCCATAGCTCCAGATCAGGAAGCACATCGAGGATCTCAGGTAAACACCCGATATGATCCAGATGGGTATGGGTCATCAGCACCCGCTTTATTTCCTTCAGGTCGAATCCCAGCGCTTCAATTGACTCAAGCTTGTACTGGCTCTTACCCATAAGGCCCACATCTATTATTGTTGCTTCCCCAGACCCCGGCTCCCCCAGCACGTAGGTGTGGGAATCAGGGATGAACTCATCCTGCCCTTGAATAAAGTATACCCCGTCGTCTACTTTCATGGTCTTCTGTCTCCTCCAAAATTTCCTGAACACCATATCCTAATGCGTTCCTCAGTTCAATAAAAGGGTTTTCGGCTATTATTCCTTTTCCACATACCCTGGTAGGTCCACGAGGGGCACCTTACTTTTTACAAATACTCCGCTGCCTCTTCCTATCTCCTTTCCCCTTTGATCGTATACAGCAGCTTCAGATATGATTTGACTCTTGCCTTTTGCCACAACTGTTCCTATCGACCGCATAATGCCTGTTGAAACAGGGCGTGTAAGATAGGTTGTAAAACTCAAGGTAAGTACAAAGCAGTCGCGTACCACTGAGTTGGCAGCAAAAAAAGCCGCGTCATCCATCATCTTAAAGTACACACAACCATGAACTGCCCCCGCCCCGTGAAAAAACGACTCTTGTACCTCAACCTCGATTTCTGCCCTCTCTTTGGAAACCTTTATCTTAGGATAAAATAACTGATTTATTGGAGCCGCTAAATACATGCGTTCCAAGCCACGATAATGCTTCTCCAGGTCCATGTCTTCCTCCCGTATCCTCATGGAATATCAGGGACCTCCTTTCTTGAATTATGTCTGAGAAAAAGTCAAATTCTTTATGATATTTGAAACGTTTCCTTTTGGATGCTCGAGGAAGACCGTCGCTGAGACCAGCGATTTCAATAGCATCACCTGCCTCCCCGAGGGATCCGCGGATATCAGCGAAGAAGGATAAATTCGTGTTTTCGGCATGGGAATTGCTTAAGTTCTATTTGACATTCACCTTTCGAAACAGACCTGACACCCCGTGTGATTCAGATCAGATTTTTGCAAGTAGGTCGCAAACGAAGAAAAATACGAAAGGAGGAAACAGGACAGTGAAAAAGATAATAATTGGAATAATTCTCCTGATGGTGGCCCTGGGGCTTCCCTTGACTAGTCACGCTATTGGACTTGAAGTGGCCCTCGGTGGGTGGAGCCAGAAACCTCAGGGTGATATTGGTTACAAACCCGTAACCCCTGATGATTCACTTGACCTGGAAAGAGATCTTAAATATGATACGGAGTTTCGGCTGACAGGCAGAGTCAAAATTGATATGCCCATGCTTGTTCCAAACATTTACCTAATGGGTACACAGTGTGAATTTGATGGCACAGGGCAAAAGAATGTAAACTTCAAGTTTGGAGAGGAGACATTCTCAGCTAATGTCGATTTCTATTCGAAAGTCAAATTGAACCACTATGATATTGCCCTCTATTACGGGATTCCTTTGCTAAAAACAGCCACCGTAAGTACGATAAACGTGGACCTGGGACTCAACGTCCGTATATTTGATTTCAAAGCTGAGGTGCGCCAGGACAGCACAGGTATTGAAGAGTCAAAGAGTCTTACCGTTCCCATCCCAATGGCATACGTGGGACTCCAGTTCACCCCAATTGAAAAGATTGCCATAGAAATGGAGGGTCGAGGCATTTCTTATAGCGGAAACAGCCTGATCAGCCTTATTGGTAGAATAAAATTCAAGCCCATGGGACCCTTTTTCCTCGCAGGAGGTTACAGGTATGACAAGATAAAAATAGATGAAGATGATGTTGACGCGGACGTGAAGTTCCACGGGCCGTTTGCAGAGATAGGGATGGAGTTCTAAGAGATTCTTTCCACCGAACAGTTCTGATTTTGGAAAAAAATGCGAGAAGGAACAAAAAAAGCGACCCAAAAGTGTCCCCTCGCAGGAATATGAGTCGCTAACCTGTTGATATCACAAAAGATATTGGTGGAGGCGGGGGGAGTCGAACCCCCGTCCGGAAATATTCCGCTTAGGCGTCTACATACTTAGCCCGATACAAGTCGTTCGCCCTTTGGGTCCCTACCGGGCAAGGTCGCCAAAGGACTAACCTGCGTAGCCTTTCGCCTCACCGACGCGCAGGTTCGTCGGATCAGCTAGCCTGCTAGTCGACGCCCCATTTGATCCCGCAGGCAAGGATCAAAGGAACGCTGGCCGTCAATTAAGCGGCCAGGGCATACGCATAATCGTCTGCGTCTGTGTTTAACCCACCTGTTTTACGAGCAGGCGGAACCTCGGTATGCAGCCTAAGCTTCACTATCCCCGTCGAAGCCGGTTCGCCCCCATATCAAAGAACTATAATTAATATAAGCCTTTTGCTTGCTTTAGTCAATACGGACCGCGTTTCTTTACCTGTTCCATCTCTCTCTTGAGCTCTCGCTCCTTTATTGCCTTTCGCTTGTCATACTTTCGCTTTCCTTTTGCCAGGGCCAATTCCACCTTAGCCCATCCTTTGGGCGAAAAGTAAACTTTTGTAGGAATAAGGGTAAAGCCCTTTTCCTCTGTTTTTCCGATCAGTCTCTTTATTTCTCTCTTTTTTAGGAGCAGTTTACGGGGTCGCCTAGGGTCCAGGTTGACATGCCCTGCATAGGCATAAGGCGTGATATGCATATTATATAGGAATACCTCTCCCTTTTTTATCTTGGCATAGCTGTCCACCAGGCTTGCACGCCCCTCGCGTAGGGATTTCACCTCGGGCCCCAGCAGTTCAATCCCTGCCTCTATGACCTCCTCGATATGGTAGTCATGACGTGCCTTTCTGTTTTGGCAGACTACTCTTGCGCTCATTGGGTCATTCTCTCTTGTCGGTTACACAGCCTCTTGCATGGCTGGAAGGTGTTCTTCCAGTCCTAGCTCAGCTAATTTGGGGCCCATTTTATCCACCAGGAACTCTCTAACCTCTCTGGCAGTGCTCATCTTCATGACCTGCTCAAGATCCCGTTTCGCTTCTTCCAGAGACAGTGACCTGATCACCTTCTTGATCACGGGGATGGATCTAGGATTCATACTTAATTCCTGAATTCCCAGCCCTAGCAAGACCAGCGTACAAAGAGGGTCACCTGCCATCTCACCACACAGGGCAACAGGGATCTTCGCGCCTCTAGCTGCTTGAACAACCGTTGCGATCATCCTTAAAATGGCGGGATGAAAGGGTTGGTACATGTAGGCTACATGCTCATTGACTCTATCAATGGCGAGGGCATATTGTATAAGGTCATTTGTCCCAATACTAAAAAAATCCACGTGCTGGCTCAAAACTTCTGCCATGGTCACAGCAGAAGGTATCTCTATCATTATTCCCACCTTCAAATGGGGGTCGTACGGTATACGTTTTTGGTCAAGTTCCCCTTTTACCTCCTCTAGGATCGCCTTTGCGTCTAGAATTTCTTGAACCCC
>JALVSJ010000146.1 GCA_027024445.1 Desulfobacterales bacterium | reverse complement strand
GATATGGATTTCTCTTGTGCTCATTGGTAATGCAAAAACACTTTTAAGGAATGCCGACCAGGCTAACCATTGCTTCGTATTCTTAAACCAAGGACCGAACAAATGGGGATCATGCATTACGTCTATGATTGTTGGTTGACTCACTTCTTACCTCCATTTTTGGAGTACGCTTGTTCCAAGTATTCTCCTAAATCAGGGACTTTCTTGGACTGCCCTCCCATTCGGCTCAATGCTTCCAAATCACGGCGGAGCTCTGCCGCATAGGAAAGGTAACTCCTGCCTAGAGCGGGTGGTAACTCCCCGGTCTCACTTACCAAGCGCAAGGAGCCGTCAGTAAACTTCCCAATTTGTAAAAGCACGATAAGCTTAGATTGGATGCTAGCTAACAAGATCTGCTGTGCTGCGGTTAGGCATTCCGGCCCTCCCAAATCTTTTGTTAACCCTTCCATAACACGGGCTAGCTGTTTGCCCTCCCTAGTTCTTCGGTCAGTATACCGTCGTCTAACCCAGCCAGAATACATTCCATGGCTGAGTCTGTTAGGAGGCACACGTTTTGGCTTGTTTCGTTGGTTAGATTGGAGATTTGCCCGAGTTTCACCTCCGTTCCCACCCCCCGTTTCTTGTGTTTTATCGATATTATTTTGCGCCCCATCCGCACCCAAGCGGCTGACCTCTTTTAAATCTTCCATATTCTCAACCCCTTATCTGCTATTACCTTCGGTCTATTAATCCGATGCGACTGCCTTAAGCACCTCATCCACAATCCTGTTGAGATCTTCACCAGATTCACACCGGAACCGCTCCATCCAGCGGTCGAACTCGCTCCTTCTGACAAGAACTTTGCCCTTAAGTCTAAAATGTGGCAAACCATCCTGACGTATATAAGATCGCAGACTAGACACACTGAGTCCCGAGTACGCCGAAAGCGTTCTAAGGTCGAAATATTGGTCTCGGAGCTCTCTCATTTCACCACATCCCTGGCCCGCCGCCGTGTGGACGTAGCCAACCTATTCTACTCTCCTGTCTGTTTCCTTGTTCCTTAACTTTCCCACCACTCACCCGCCCAGGGGCTCGGTTCTGGGCTCACCAATTCTCAAAATCAGGTTTTGCTCATCTTTGAGTTCACCAAAAGCCTGCTTTTAAGCATTCATGCCCGTTGCGCGCCTGCAGCGTGTGGACCTCTCAAGTCCACACGCATCCTATATAATATGTATGTGAACACATACGAAATTATGGGGTTTAGTAAGGCACCATGTAAGTCTGTAAGGTTAGACCCGCCGGTAGTAGCGATATCTTTGTAAATCCAATAAGTTAGCTTCACACGCGCCATTACTTCACCTTACAAGCACCTTACAGGACATTACAGGGCTTACATCACCTTACAGAACTTACGAGCCTTACAAGTCTTACAGCTATGACAAAGGTTTCCGCCACCTACCCTGCGGAAGAAACTTGCATCCTTGAACTAATTTGAACTGACGTCTTAAACCATTCGGATTGAGCCCTGGATCTTTCCAGTTCTTAGCCTTTATGATCTTCGCTATGCCAGCAGCACTCAGGCTTATAACGAGTCGCGGTTTTTCGAGCCCCCTGTAACCCCCCAAGGGCAAGTCCGTCTGGGGGTTCGCCTTTTGGACCACTACAAGAGCAATAGCCTCCCCCAGGTTGCTGTGGATCTCATTGAGCAGTCCTGAGATCTGATAGAAGTTCTCGCTTATCTCTAGATAATCGATGATATTGAGATCCTGCTTGCCCTTGCGCAGGACACTGGCAAAGTCACTTGATCTCTCATATGCGTTGAAGTTGGGATGCTCCCAGGGCCACTCGGGGAAGAGGCTTAAACGCTCGATAAGCTCCTCTTCGCCCATCTCGGAGTTGAAGTAATGGACGTGCCAGCCATCCAGATTGTCCTGTGCAACATTTAAAGCATAAGCAGTTTTTCCTGAGTTCGGGTCTCCTGCCACAAGAATGGTGTTGCCAGGGTAAAACTTGACCAGATCATGCTCATCAAGAGGTAATCGCAGGTTGAGGTCCTGTAGGTTTCGCGCTTTGAGGTTCATAGGCTTAAGGTGCTGGTCCACAACCTGAAACCACCCAGGCCTGTGGGGTAACCGCTTGATCTTACCCTCCTTAACCCGCCTGTGAAGGGCCACCCATAATGCAGACCTTGACTTCCTGTCGCGGATGGATAATTCTCGATAGAGCCTTTCATGATCAAACACAAAGTCGGGGCCAATCTCTTTTAAAAATGCGTCCAGACGCCCTGTGATGTGGCCCGGCTCCTTACCTATTTTGCTTTGAGCTCGCTTTATCTCACCTTGGAGCCACCGCTCCCGGGTCTGTCCCTTCTCCCGGTACTTCTCCCCGACAGGGTAGTGCTCGAATATCGCCACGATTGTCTCATAAGAGACCTTTGCCTTCAGTAGGGCTTGCAACACTGAGAAAAAGGCCTCACTCCGTTCTCCCTTCGGTGCTCCCCTCTTGATCAGTTCCTTGACAGGCAGGCTCAGGGGTAGGCCGTCTAAGTCCCTGCCACCGCCCTGTGTTGTGCCCTTCTCGCTTATTGGCGGGTCCTGTCCGTTATCTTTGCACAGTTCAAGCAACCAATCCGGGGCAAGGGCTATGGGCTCGTCAAAGTCAACCTCGTAGGGTTCGCCGGTCTCGGGGTGAATTGACCCAGGGGCCACCACCTGGCCCCCATCGGCGCGGATATCAAAACCTTGCTTCTTGAATGACCTACAGACATACCTGTGCCCATTGCTGGGATACCTGTAAAAATAGTGTGCTCCACCGCCCCCCGTCCTGTGCCTCCGAGTGACGGGTAGCTTCCAGCCCTTTTCCTGGCGGATCTTGTTGAATTTTTCCAGGTCATCTACGTCGATAACGATCACCCCATTGGCAGGCCCGCAGGGTATGCCTGCATTCTTGCCCACAAACTCATTTGGATTGAAGGGCCGGCGCTCTTGACACCAACGCGTCCAGTCTCTCTCCACAGGCCGTTTGCCATTCAGCGGAATCAGGCCCCAACCCATCTCCTTATTAAGTCTTCTAAACTCAAGAATGCTTGCGGTCTCCATTGCCCGAGCCCTCATTAACCTTACAAGCTTTTTCCCATTCCCCTAGATCAACCAACACACGGGACCCGCGCTTTTGGAATAACCGAGGAAATCTCCTCTTTGCTTTCCAAATCCGCAGAGTCCTTTCCTTGTAACCAGTAGTGCTGCAAAAATTTTTTTTTGAAACTAAGCACATAACCATCACCGTTTCTCATTGTTTACCATCATTCTACGACCTCAATCCCCAAACACAAGATAATTATTTGGTAGCATTTACAAATCGACAAAAATCTGTTATTTTTGTATAACAAGAACACAAAAAAGGAGGAGTAGAAATGGGAAAGCCAGCGAAGAAAATTACGGGATACCTACCGGTCACTCAGTGGGAAGGGAAAAGGGTTCTTAAGAATCGGCTTAACACTTTAATAGATTTTGTTAATGCCAATATTGACCTGCTTAGAGAGCCAGCTTTTCTTCGAATGCAAAATTATTTTTTTTGTCTGTTCTATGCACCTGTCTTCGGGAGTGATCCCTATGAGTGGGACGGCAAATCCCTGAGTCCTGCAATAAGAAGGTACTGTGCTGATACTCCAAGAGATAGGGCGGCTCTCAAATATGCGCAAAGCCTGGCAAGATTAGCCCTCGAAGATATAAAAACGATTAGCAAAGAGGCCGAGAAGGAAAAATGTCAGCAGCGTGTCTGGAGTTTTGACCTTAATCTTGGGGCATATGCAAACGGTGAGGTCTTGGAACTTTGGCCGGCCTTTCCTCCTGATCAGATAGTAATTAGGGACTTTGGCCAGCAAGAGTCTGAAGAGATATATCTTAGGAATGGAGTCGTAGCGTCCATACTAGAACTCCCCTCCTTAACTTTCAGTCATTTTCAGGACAGGAAACCTGGAAACACCGTGATGGCTGTTTTGAGTATTCTTTTTACCAAAATACCTATAGGCTCTATTCACCGGTGCACCTCCTTCCTATGTGACCGATATTTTACCGCTACTAAAGGGAAAAGGCTGCCTTTTTGCAGGACCTGTATTAAACGTAAGGCCGTGCAAGAATGGCGTAAAGAAAACAGAAGATATCGAAATACTTATGAAAATGCACGCCAGGCAGGTCACATCGAGAACATGAAAAAGGAAGGGACACTGCCACAAAAACCGCGCCCGGGCGAAGTAAAAAAATATGTGGAAAAGAATTTGATGGACTAAAACAAGAACAAAGTGCTACCTGACCAAACAAAAAGACCAAATAGTTTTTCTGATACCAGATATTCGGCTTCTTTGAGAAAGGACTACAATATGTTGATCTTCGTGTAGATAAGCGGGCTCGCTATTAACACTCTTGCGTACGGCTGGTCCAGCATCGCGGAAACAAAGCCGAATTCTAACTAGAAAAAAACCTTAACATTTTTCTTGCAAAGTTCTGCATTTTTTTGTTATGACTCCAAACACATAATTAACCCTGATATTCCAATTCACTAGAATTAGATTAGCAGAGTGAATCCACTGAACAAATGCTTCGGGGGGCTGTGTAGTTTCTAACTATGGCTTCTCAGATACGAATTGCTTACATTGCAAAGGTGGTTCCCGATGCTTATCATGGTACTAGGTTGGATAAAGCGAAGGCTATAATTAAACAAGGCAAGTTTACTCCTAGTACCGACAAAACTAACTATTTAGGTGACGGGGTCTATTTTTATGAAGGATCAAGATGGCATGCTGAACAGTGGTGTAAGAGAAAGTATCCGAGAAGCCCGCTCGGAATAATTAGAGCCGTAATAAACTTAGGAAAATGCTTAGATCTTAATAACTATGAATACCGCAGACTTTTAAAAAAGGTCGCTCGCCAACTGAGATTAAAGGGATACAAAGAAGTAACCGATGCTTTTGTAATAAACTTTTATGCAACAAATATCGAAGAATTTGATACTGTCCGGGCCGTCTATGTATCGATGTCAAACAAATACGGAGCAATTTTTCCAGGCTCAAAATTTCTCGAATTTCAACAGCTTATTATCTGTGTTAGAAACTTACAGAGTATCCTAAGCTTCGAACTTGTCCTTCAGAAGAGGGGGTAGCTATGGAAACCGATTTTGAAAAGATGGAAAGAAAAATCGACGAGTATTTTTCAAATATTAGTGATGATGAATTGGCTGGTGACGTGGAGAAAGCGCGATATTCTTTTTACAAAAAGGTCAAAGCCAAGTTACTAGATACTTATCCCGAAGCGGCGGAAATGACCTTTTGGGTTAGGGAAAGCAGAACTGTTCTTATAAGGGAAGTCAACTTCGACTTCAAGAAGTTATGTTTCCCTGATTCTTATGCGTTCGATTACAAACTAGCAGCTTAAGACAACGGCTCATGATAAGGTCAACGAAATTCAAGCCACACCCTATTTCCATAGGGGAAGTATACGTCCTTGAGCTCAGCATTAAGGTAAATATTCCTCCACACTCGGTGGAGGAAAGCGCCGAAATCCCTTATTCGATATCTGTCGGGCATTCTGAATATGATAAAGAGAAGAAGGAAATAATTGTTGGCCTCAAACTAGAAACTGAAAGAGACGAGAGTCGGAAAATCGAACCCCCTTATTTTCTGACTATTGAAATAGTATCTAATTTCACTATTGACGACAAGAAGTTCCCTATTGACCACTTAGAAGACTGGGCGAACCGAAATGCACCCTTTATCCTATACCCATACTTGAGAGAGCAGGCTTACGCTCTGACACTGAGATGTGGTTATAAGCCATTCATACTGCCTCTTGTCGAGGTGCCAACGTTTAAGCTCGGACAAAGCAAGAAGGCCAAGTCCACCAAGAAAAGTAAATCACCACGAAAATAGTAAGACCTTCTTTCGATTGACTGGACACTTGCAATTTACCTATAACACTGGTGGCCCTTTATAGTGCATTCTTGACTCTTTCTAGTGGACGTCTTTTCCTAATGATTTCGCCTTCAGTATTGCAACCTGCGTATTATTTGATCGTCAAAGTTTCAATCTACCCGCCCCTGTGGGTTCATATAGGGTGCAAAAGTCAACTTAATTTTGACACATTTTGCTGGGATTTGACGGGTTAACTAGCTTAATTAATTGATATTACAACATATTTAATGCGCCTCTCCCGCCGAAGACACGGGTTCGAGTCCCGTTGGGACCACCAATAATAAAATCGGTTCTTTACGCCTCACTGCAACCTCTAGCCTTTTTGGCTGTACCGCCAATTCCCAGCACTATTCCCACC
>JALVSJ010000145.1 GCA_027024445.1 Desulfobacterales bacterium | reverse complement strand
CTGGCATCTGCAAATCTTTCACGTAACCGTTCAAATACACACGGTCTACGCATTCTATATCCAGTGTGATTTTGTCTGTGAGCACTTCTGCTATCGATATCATTATTCATCCTCCAATGTCATTTCTTTCTATCATACTACCTCACACCGCATCGTTCAACTTGGCGGTTTGAGGCGAAGCTTCGTTGTATTGTTAGCGATCAAAACTGTTGTGATAGCACAGCCAACGCCGGTGCGAGGCCTTGCTGCCAATATCCATCCCAGCCTTGATTGAGGCGCAATGTTCTGAGAGCCGCTAATGCGTGACTGGTCTTACGTTTCCAAGCCATCCCTCGATGCTTCTGCCTCTGAGCTACGATCAGATCGTTGGCTTTTTCAACATGCCCACTGCCGATGTATCGTCTTTCCTGACGCCGTTGGCCATAGTTCACCAAAATAGAAGCCCGTCTCTGGAGATAATTGATCAACTCCTGAAGTTTCTCCTGGCTCTTGGCCTGCGAGACATAATTCTTCAAAAAAGCAATGGCTTTTTCCCATTCCCCATGCCACAAGGCGCGGTAAAGATATTTTTCAAATTCCTTCTTCGCTTCCTTATTACGTGCGATCATGGAAGCAAAGAGATGCACTTTCTTCCTGAGATGATACCAGTCTAAAATCATCCGCCCATGAAATGACTCAGAGGTCAAGAAGGAGAAAAATTCACGAATCCAACGCGCCCCGTCGTTGATGAGCGTCACCTCCTGGTCCAAGTCTTGCACCAAATAAAGCGCTGGCCGTAAAATTTTCAGAAGCGCTTCTCGTTCGCCACTAAAATAACGATACCCCTCCGCTGTCACCAAACGAGCTGTCGTCACCTCCTGAAACTTTCCCTCACCTTGATGCCTGGTTAGCACTTCATCCATGGTGAGGATGCCCTCATCTTCCCGGGCAAGAGGGCCTAACCGACGCAATGCCTCGATGTCCATCCCTTCCTGCCGTCTCGCCTCTAAGACTCGCTTCCAATCCTCTCTCGTCACCCCCTCCGGAGGTTGCGGCTCCTTGGCCGCCAAGGCCTCTTCAACCTTCTCGTTCAGGGCTTGGGGCCAGCCAGGTCGCCGACGCACCTTGTGATGGGGAACCAGTTGCAATGTGCGCTCATGCCATGAGTCCTCTTGCAGGAGAGCCTCTGCTTCTCGTTGCTCTTGACGCATCACTTCCTCTCCATGTTCTTGCACAATCCGCCGTATTGTATTGCTGCTGATACTCTGCTCCCCTGTTTGCCACCCTAATACTCGGGCCACAGTATCAAAGGGAATATCGGTGGCAAATAGACAGGCTTCCTCTTGCAACCGGCGTGTGACCAGCACCCCTTTATGGGGTGGCAAATACTGATTCCCCGGCAACGAATGCTTCCCGCTTTCTTTGTCATACATCACCTGGCGCTCCAGCCATTGAATCCCACTCCGGCTATACACTTTGAGCGACTTTTTCCCATCTCGAACCAACCGCTTAGGGGGAAAAAGAGCGCTTGGCTTCCGCCACCGCTTGTCTGTCCAACTCCTCCCATTCTACTGCCATCACTGTTCTGGTAACCTTTCGCCCCACATCCTCCGCTCGCTCCTCTAACCTGTCCAACACATTCTCGGGTTGCTCCGGTAGCCGTATTTCATCCAAAACAACCTCTTTCATGCTCTGTACCTCTCCTTGATCATCAATCAGTTGAATGGTGACAACAACGTGATTCATGGTAGTCCTCCATGTATTGAGTTATGATGAAAGTAATTACAGTAATGTGCTCCTTCTACTGTATCCCATCTCTGCCGCTAAATCAAATTTTATCACACTACTTTTGAGCGCTAACAATTCATTCGGCGAACACGACGGTGAGCAGGCGCCACCCTGAAAAAATTACCTTCGTGAGGGGCCGGGGTGGTGGCAAACGCACAGCGGCCAAAGCCGCAAAACTGACGAACGCTGTCTTGAACGCCGGTTCAGTAGGCCTACCTTAGCAGTTACGCT
>JALVSJ010000144.1 GCA_027024445.1 Desulfobacterales bacterium | reverse complement strand
CAGCTCGATTATTGAGCGCAATGAGTGGTGTGCCGCAGTTGGTGGCAAAGTTGCTTTATGGCACGGGGCTCAGGCTTATGGAGTGTCTGCGTCTGCGGGTAAAGGACGTGGACTTTGAGCTGAATGAAATACGGGTGAGAAGTGGAAAGGGGGATACGGATAGATTAGTCTTCTTGCCCGAGACCATAAAGCCATCGTTGCAGGAGCACCTTGAGCGGGTAAGATTGATCCATCAGAACGATCTCAAACATGGCTATGGTGAGGTGTATTTGCCAGGGGCGCTTGAGAGGAAGTACCCGAACGCGAAAAAGGATTGGGTCTGGCAATATGTGTTCCCGTCCATAAAGCTCTCGAGAGACCCCCGTTCCGGTGTTATTCGACGCCATCATATGGACCCTTCCACAATTGATAGGGCCATTAAGAGGGCTTCGAGGCTGGCCGGGATAGAGAAACGGGTTTCTGCCCATACCCTGCGTCACTCATTTGCCACGCACCTGCTTCAGACCGGCACTGACATCAGGACCATTCAGAGCCTGTTGGGGCACAAGGATATTTCCACGACCATGATTTATACCCACGTTCTGAGGCAAATAAGCCCACAGATCAAAAGTCCCCTTGATATGCTTGTTGATGAAGGGAGCGGCAGGTAGGTTACTTAAAATCAGGAGGTTCGTGTCGGCACTATGAAGAGAGCTGTTTTGCAGACAATATTGCTGGCGAGTCTGGTTCTTATACTGCTAGCTGGCTATCTAGGTGTGAGACACCTGCTTAACCTACCTTTCAGGGCCACCAATGATGCACTTCATCAGCGTGGCTCGTCGATAACACTGGATTTCCTCATCCCCGGTGGTACTTACATTAGCGAGAAAATGACCATTGGTGAGGTCATCAAGATCAGGCTGAAAAGGAAAAGCTCGACATATGAAAAGGCGCTTCGAGCCATCTCGGATTTGATTCCTCCCAAAGCCCGGTGGGCCGTCGATCTATCACTCTGGGTATTCTGGTGCTTTTGCTTCATGACATTTTTTCGAGTCTTCACTTTCATGGGGTACGGACGGAGCCTTCGGATAAGCCTGTTAATGGGATCAGTGATTTACTACTTCGTACCTGACTTTTCATCAGGTAAGGGTGATGATGCACTGTTCCTTGGGATTGCCCTATTAATCATTGCAATTAGGTTCGTATGGAAAAGGCGTGCTCGAGCTTCCACCCTGAAGTGAAAGCACACAGAGCTTACTGATAGGGCTTCAACTGAAAGAGCTTTTTGTACTGCGTTGCCACGATATGATAAAACTTGTCCTGTGGAATATATATGTAAGGGACGTCCTCTGTGCGCCGATACAGGAAATGTGAAAGAATCATTCTATTGACTGCCCTGTGGCCGACTATCATGATGTTTTCCGCACCTCCGCTGAGGAAAAGGGCCTTTTTTATCCCTCTATCGACCCTCTCTTTCATGGTCACGTATCCCTCGCCGCCCGGGTACACATAGTTGTATTTGTCCTCTTTTCTCGCATAGTACACCTCGGGCATTTGGTGGCGAATCTCCTCATAACTCATGCATTCACATACGCCGCTGTCTATTTCGTTAAATTCCTCCAGGGGGACTATGGTGCATGATGGTTGGAGCCTTTGAATGGGTTCTGCCGTTTGAATGGTCCTTTTTTTCTTGCTGGTGAAAATAAAGGGAATATTTTTCTTTTGGAAATACTTCGCGAGGGCTTCGGCCTGTCTAATTCCGTTGGACGTGAGACTGGAATCACCGCCAATTCGATTTTCAAGGTTGAAATAGGTTTCTCCATGGCGGATGAGGAAGAGGTTCTTTACGCTATCAGTTACCAGAAAATCCCTTATCTGGTCGTAGAAGGGGACTTCATCAGCGATCTCCTCTGAAAGGATGCGGTTATTCAAAGAGTCCAGCCGAACGAAGTTTTTCTCCTTGCCCAGGGGACTGTAAATACTTTTGTAGTAACTTATGCGTTGTTTGAAACTCTCCATGGCAAGATCGGCTGAAAGACCCCTGAACTCAGGTAGCCTTATTTTATGACGGATACTCGTATCAAGAATTTCATCGTCATTATTAATACATTCAATAAACAGTATGTTATGGTCATTAAAAAAGGATTCAATTTTTTCCCTTCTCTTACGGCTTACGTTGGTTGCATCAATAATGGCGACCTGTCCCCCGTTTTCCAGAAATCTTCTGGCTCTGTCTAGATTTGTCAGGGCAATACGCTCCCTGAGCTTCATACCGGCCTCATTGGATGGATCATAGAATTCAGGCCTGGAGGTGTCCTGTCCCCGGATCCTTCTCCTGAGCTGGCCATTGTTGAAGATACGGCAGCCAATATGGTCCTTGGCGAGGTTTTCCCTTAGTTTTCTCGCAATGGTGGACTTCCCCCTTGCAGGGAGGCCCACCATCACTATGCAAAGTTTGTTGTCAGTGTGTCCTGTCAATGAAACCTCCATTGAGATCTTTTTCCTCTATTCGCAAAATTCGGTTTTCTGTTTCGGTTTCCTCTGGCTGAAAAAGGGTTTAGAAGTACCAGGCATTAGGCTTCAGGCGTCAGGCGCTAGGCATGAGCAGAAGGACCATATGTTTTTTGCCAAAAGCCCAAATCCTAAAGCCTAGGGCCTATGTTACACTCCGTTTTAGAAACATCTCCTGCCTATTGTTAATAAACCAATTTTGGACAGATGTGGATTGAATTATAATAACAAAAGTGACAAAAGAATTATAGCAATAGGCAAGGAGGGTCAAGGGTGACAATAGAGCTAAACCCGTGGCTGATTGCATACGTGCTGATATTCCTTTTTACCACGACGACAGAGACCGCAGTAGCCCTGCTCAACATCAGGCACCTCAGGGAATCGTCAACGGATGTCCTTAAACTCTTCTCGGGCTACATCGGCACCTCAGAGCTGCAAGAGTCAAGGCTGTACAACGCTGATCTTGGCCGGTTTGGGATAGTAGAACACATTGCGGATAATATTCTCTTTATCTTTCTCCTGCTTACTGGTGTATTCCAGTGGTATTCAGCCAAGCTGCTGGGTTTGAACCCCATCCTTGGAGGCCTGGTATTTTTCGGCGGGATAGGGTTCCTGTTTTTTCTGTTTGGCTTGCCTCTTGGTTACTACGAGTGTTTTGTTATCGAGGAAAAGTACGGGTTCAACACGAGGACAAGGAAGCTCTGGACTACTGACACGCTGAAATCACTTGTCCTGGGGGCTATCCTTGGATGCGCGCTCTTGCTTGCTATTCTACTCCTGATCAGGTACGGCGGCTCAACATGGTGGCTGTGGGGATGGGGAATTTTTCTGGCCTTTCAGATCCTGATCGTACTGATCTATCCAACCCTGATAGCACCCATTTTTAACAAATTTACGCCCCTGGAAGACGATGAGCTAAAGGCTAAAATTAAACATTTACTGGAATTATATGGTATAACACTCCGAAATGTATACCAGATGGATGCGAGTAAAAGATCTACTCACAGCAATGCGTATTTCACGGGTCTGGGTAAGACAAAAAGAATAGTGCTTTTTGACTCCCTGCTGAAAAATCATGATGAAGAGGAAATCCTTGCCATTCTGGCCCATGAGGCCGGGCATTACAGGGGGCGCCATCTCTACAAGCAACTCGCTCTTTTGGCCGGAGTATCATTCGTATTCTTCCTCCTGGCTTCAAGGCTGATTTCCTGGGGCCCTCTTTTTCAGGTCTTCGGTTTTACCAAAGGGAGCCCCCCTTACGTAGGTCTGTTCATCCTGGCAATCCTGTGGAAGCCCGCAGGGTTCTTCATCTCACCGCTAATCTCCTCTCTGTCTAGGAAGTATGAAAAGGAGGCTGATCTTTTCGCAATGAAAGCCATGGGCTCCGGACATGCCCCTGCAAGGGCGCTGAAGAAAATGGCTCGAGACAATCTTGCGAACCTGTCGCCCCACCCCCTTTATGTATGGCTTCACCACTCGCACCCACCGCTGGCTGAAAGAATCGCAGCGCTGGAAGAGGGCGGAAAAAGTTGAACTCCGGCGGAAATTACTTATAATAAATGGAAATTCAGAATACAGAATTCAGGAGTCAGAATAAAACACGCAGGAGAATTTGACTCTAAGATGATTGATAGAAATTAGCGCAGAGGAGGTAATGTATGGATCAGATACCTTTGGCAAGACCCAGGACTGAAGTCCTGGTAAATGACTTTGTGAGAAGTGTATACAACTGGATGGCTATTGGTCTGGCCCTCACAGGTGTGGTTGCACTGTATGTGTCCGGCAGCCCGACTCTTATAATGTTCTTTTTGGGCAATCCCATCTTGCTGTTTGTCCTTATCTTCGTTGAGCTGGGTCTCGTGTTTTCCATTTCAGGAATGATCAATCGAATGAGTGCGGGTACTGCAACCGGCCTCTTTATCCTTTACTCTGGACTAAATGGCATCACGCTTTCGTCAATCTTTCTTATCTATACCCGCACTTCCATAGCGAGCACTTTTTTTGTCTGCGCTGCCACATTTGTTGCGTGCAGCATTTACGGTTGGACGACCAAGAGAGACCTTACCTCCTTTGGCGGGTTTCTGGTAATGGGCCTGATTGGGATAATAATAGCCTCTCTAGTTAACATGTTCATCCATAGCAGTGGCCTGGGAATGATCATCACGTATGTCGGTGTATTCGTGTTTCTTGGCCTCACTGCCTATGACACTCAGCGGCTAAAAGAGATGGCCCTGACTCAACCTGCTGGCCTGGAAGCAGGTGTGGTGCGAAAGGGGGCAATCCTGGGTGCACTCTCGCTATATCTTGACTTTATCAACCTGTTCTTATTGCTATTAAGATTTTTTGGCCAAACGAGGGAATAACCTGTTCCCTAGAGGCTTTTATGATACATCCGAGCCCCCTGGCAGACCTGACTATGGGCTTCCAGGGGTTTGGTATTTTTGATAAACTGATGTTTGGTTTTAAAAACATTAGTGAAGAGCCAAACATGGATCCTTCTTATATACAGCTTTATGAAAAGGGGTATCTGGCCGAAAGGGTAGAAGAGGGCTTTGACCGTCTGAGAGAATGCAGGCTTTGCCCGAGGCAATGTGGAGTCAACAGGTTGGAGGGGGAAAAGGGCTTCTGCAAGATGGGTGGAACGGCCTGGGTTGCCAGCTATAATGCCCATTTTGGCGAAGAATCCCCTTTGGTCGGCCAATACGGATCGGGTACCATTTTCATTAGCTCGTGTAATCTCCTTTGCTCGTTTTGTCAAAATTTTGAGATAAGCCACTTGCGAGAGGGACGTGAGGTCGAGGCAGAACAACTCTCTGCCATGATGCTGGCTCTCGCTGAGCGGGGATGTCATAACATAAACTTTGTCACTCCCACCCATGTGGTCCCTCAAATACTTGAGGCCGTACTGCTGGCGGTCGAAAGGGGCCTTAGGATTCCTCTGGTATACAATACGAGTGGGTATGACGAAGTGGAGACTATCAGGTTGCTTGATGGAATCTTTGATATCTATATGCCTGATTTCAAATTCTGGGAGCCCAAATGGGCTAAACGATTTTGCAAGGCACCTGATTACCCTGAAAAGGCCAGGGCGGCAATAAAGGAGATGCATCGACAAGTGGGTGACCTTGCCATGGATGAGAGGGGTATCGCATATAGAGGCTTATTGATTCGACATCTCGTTATGCCAAATGGGGTTGCTGGTACCGAGGAGATAATGGAGTTTATAGCAAGAGAAATTTCTCCCAATACCTATGTCAATGTGATGGATCAATACAGGCCCTGCGGCAAGGCCCATGAAGACGAGCTTATCAACAGGCGTCTTACGGCTAGTGAATTTCGAGCGGCAAGGGAGGCAGCAATCAGGGCCGGCATCAACAGGCTGGATCCCAGGGACCGAATAAGAATCGTATTTGGACTATGAATAGTAACGGCAGGATATTCGTCATAGGCGACATACATGGTTGCCTTGACATGCTCAAGCGGCTTGTTGACAAGATCCAATGGGATCCCGCGAGGGACGAGCTTATCTTTGTCGGCGACTACATAGACAGGGGTCCAGACCCTAAAGGGGTAGTTGACTACATTGTTTCACTCAGGAACGAGTCTGATAACGTCCAGTGTCTCATAGGTAATCACGAGGTTATCTTCCTGGATTACATTAAGGGAAAGGACAGAAGACTTTTTTTAATGAACGGCGGGATGAATACCCTGGAGAGTTATGCATTCCACCTGATAGAAACGGAGGATGATCTCTTGCCAGCCTCACATAAAGAATTTTTTGCATCCCTTCAATATACAATCGAGCTGGAAGACTATTATG
>JALVSJ010000143.1 GCA_027024445.1 Desulfobacterales bacterium | reverse complement strand
CCCTTGCCCGGACCCACAGCACGGCGCCGAGCTCCACGGGCACCTTCTTGCCGTCCTTCACCATGGGTTCGCCCTGGTTCAGGGCCGCAAACCCCCACCAGCCGGCCCTTGGCATGGCATAGGAGAACACCCCGTTGTCGTCTGTCCTTACCACCTGGGTGATATAGGCATCCGCCGGGGCCTTCACCTTGCCTCCGCTGTTGTAGTATTCCACCTCTACATCGGTGCCCGGGGCTGGCCTTCCATCGAGAAGCACCTGGCCGCGAAAGACATTGCCGGCCCACAGCCCGTACGGCCTGGTAAGGGGAACGATCTCGGTCTTCAGGCCGATGGGCCTGTCCCAGCCCTCCTCGAGGCCGAAGGCGTCCACTATGACCTTGGTGAGATGCTGGATGTACTTTCCCTCGGCAGGCTCCCAGTAGGGCCGTGGGACCATGTAGAATAGATAGTCCCCGGGCCGTGTTATCTTGTAGGCAGCGGACCAGGTGGTGTGTCCCATGGTGGTAGCCTTTTTGAGCTTGGCGGTAAACACCTGCCTCTGACCGCGAACGACCACCCCCGCCTCCAGGGGCCTTGCGAGTTCCATGAAGTTCTGTTCAAAGGGATGCATGAACTGGAAGGACAGGTGCACGGTCCGGGAGTCCTGTCCCTGGACGATGTCATCAGAGGGCAGGATCACGCCGAAATGCGCGAAACAACTGCCTGCGGAAACGAGAAAAAACACGGTCACAAGCGCTCCAAAATGCCTCAAGGATAACCTACCCCACATAGAAAAAACCTCCTGTTTTTGTTATGGACCAACTATAGCCCATAATGACACAGTAATCAATTTTTTAAATTAGTAACACTCTAAGCGCTCATGACAAAGGATGTTGTCGGCGCCGGCACGAAGATAACCAACCATTGCCTTCCTTCCTTATCCCTTGCACCGCGCACCGTGCACCGTGCACCACGTACCGTTACCAATGGAGGGGAACAAATAAACAGGCCTCCGCCCCTTGACAATCCCACCATTTAGGGTTAATAAAGACGCCGTTTCAGGGCCGTTAGCTCAATTGGTAGAGCAACTGACTCTTAATCAGTAGGTTCGGGGTTCGAGACCCTGACGGCCCACCAGAAAAGTCAAGGGGTTGGGCAATGTCGCCCAACCCCTTTTCGCCTTTTGGCACTCCTTAGGGAAGACGCCGGGGAGTCAAAGGAAATACCATCAACGTCTTGGTACGAATTTGACGTTCGGCAGGTCTTTCAAGTCCGCATCAGAAGTGATTAAAGGGCAGTCATACATATCGGCTGTGGCAGCGACTATCGCGTCAGCCATTGCGAGACGGTATCTTAGAGCCATATCTGCTGCATGGATGGCAAGAGTGTCATCCAAAGAGACAAGTTGGGCATTTTTTACATATCCGACTGCCAGCAAGGCCTTTTCTTCACCAGATTCCCGCTTGAGGAACTTATAAACTTCGTAAAGGACAATCGAAGGCACAAGCAGATTATCACAATCAGCTAAATACGGTTTGTATTCTTCAGCTAAGGGACCATCTGTAAACCATTCGAGCCAGCCGCAAGAATCGACCAAAAACATTAAAACCTATCCTTTTTCTCACGAAAATCGCCCACATCAGCCTTTTTTGCAATGCCTCGGAGTCTTTCAAGCGGGGTTTGAGGAATCAATATGATCATTCCATCTTTTTCGAGCACCGTCAGTTTCTGTTTCGGCTGCAAGCCAAGACGTTCCCGTACCGGCTTGGGAATAACCACCTGATATTTAGTAGAGATAGTGGTTTGCATTTTTCTCCTTTTGGCTCGTCGATGTTCAAAGTGTAAGAAACGTATAGTTGAATGTCAATTAGCCCTTGATTCTGCATAATCCCGGATTATGCACTTCAAATGCCTGAAGAAAGTAATTTCATTGAATTATTGCCTAATTAGCATGTATTTGTTCCCGTTGTGCCTTCACCCAAAAGGTGAAGTTCAATCCATGATAAATCCTCAGGCATACATC
>JALVSJ010000142.1 GCA_027024445.1 Desulfobacterales bacterium | reverse complement strand
GAGCATGTGCGCAGGAGCCATGACCAAGAGAAAAGCCCCGGTCATACGCTGCAGTTTCCATGTGAATGCATGGGGCAGGGGACCCAGTCGCCCATTTAGTGAATAAACCGCTACCACGGCAAAAGGCAGCACCACAATCCAATAAAACATCGTGGAAACGGACTGGTTTCCAAGGAGCATGAAAAAGGCAAGTATGGTTACATAGATAAGGGAGGCCGACAGTACCCATTTAATCATAGATCGATCATTGCGTAGCCCGTAGCATTCATAGAGTATGATACGTCCGCCATTTAGCGCGTGAAAAATAAGAGGAATCGCCAATGCCCACTCAAGTAATGTTGAGGGGAAGGAGTTGTATGCTTTCACGGCCTCAGCATATGAGGCAGGCGAGGAAAGAGAAAGCAATGTATAGATATGAGCTAGAATAAAGCCTGTGAGCAACAGCCCGCCGAGGCGATGTATCCAGGAGATAATGTAGGGGCCTCCCCTGGTATTGGCATAAAAAGACAAAACAGGGAGGCGGGATATCATGAGCTAGTATCCTCCAACTGATCCATGGCCCTGAGAAAAGGCTGGAGCGCTTCTTCAATATGTTTGCGGACTGCCTTCTCAACGGTCTCCTGTCTGGTTCTTCTGTTCTTAAATAGATCAAGGATCTTTTTGTGGACCTCCAGGGAACGATCAAAATCTTCTTTGTAATAATGATAGGTGTAACGATGCCAGAGGGTATGCATTCGGAGATTATGGAGAAGCGCTATGAGTGTTTCGTTCCTTGAAGCAGCAATGAATATTTCATGAAATGAGGCATGGTGCATGGAGTAGTCTTGGGCATCATCTCTCGCAGCAGCATCTTTCATAAACTCCAGCACCTCTTCCATGTCTCGCAGCTCTTGCAGCGTCAGGTTTTTATGTGCCAGCTTTGCTGCGAGGCCTTCTAAGGCGGCCCGGACAGGGAAGTTTTCTTCAATATCCTTTCTTCTGATCCTCTTTACGTATGCTCCCCGGCGAGGTAATATCTCAATAAGCCCTTTATTTTCCAGGATCCTAAAGGCTTCCCTCAGTGGAGTACGGCTTATGCCGAACTCTTCCTTGAGCCGATCTTCCCTCAGAGGGTCGCCGCCTTTCAATTTGCCACTGAGTATATCCTGTTTGAGGCTGGCGGCCACCTGCTCTACCAGGCTCATGGTTCGTGGTGCTCTTTTCTTTGATATGGTTTGCAGCATGATGGGCCCTTTCCAGCTCTACCTGAGTTATCGAATACTATCCTGCTCCAAAGATGGCCCTTACGTCATTCAATCTTTCAAGATCCAATACCATTTCTATTATTCTTTGCTTGTCTTGCTCACTTAAATGATCTGCACAAAGAGTTTTGAACTTTTCTATCAATTCACGCTCTGAAAGGGGGTTCTCAGGGTCCCCCTTGGGGTGATGGCTTTCAGCTTTGAGTATTTGCCCGTCTTTGAGGAGAATCTCCACTCTGGCAGGCCATTGCCTTGGATACAATGAGCTGAAAGCGGGGTCTTCATGCAAGGAGGTGAGGGAGATCAAATGCTTGATTTTTCCCTCCTGCAATCTCTGCACACAGAAGTCCTCGATGCCAACATGGCCATAGCACAGGGCATTGGCCACGCAAAAAGGTATATGGAATTTTGCAAGATATGGGCTTGAAGGCTCCACCTGGCCAAGTAGATCAATGGCTTGAGCGTACAAATAAACCCTTATGGAGTTTATAGAGCTTATGTCTTGTGCGAGTTGGGCTCTCAAGTCCAGTGCCGCCTGCACCGCTGTGTGGGTATGTCCGCACGAGGCGAAATACTTTAGAGAGTTTTGTTCTGTATAGAAGGTATGACCCAGGTTGTCTGTGAGGTATGACATGTCATAGCCCGCTGAAGTGGCCTTGAGGAAGCCCTTGTTCCCCTCAAATATTCGATGCGGACCAGACAGACCCTCTCTGGCCAAAAGGGCCGCCAGGAGTCCATTGAAAGCGGCCTTTGCAGTATGAAG
>JALVSJ010000141.1 GCA_027024445.1 Desulfobacterales bacterium | reverse complement strand
GTAACGTTGCTGTGGGCGGAGGTGCACCCATAGCCGTTCAGTCAATGACCAATACGCGAACCAGTGATGTGGCTGCCACTATAGCCCAGATCCACAGGCTTGAGCAAGCTGGATGCGAGATTATCAGGGTAGCAGTCCCCGATGAAAAATCAGCCCTGGCCATACGAGACATAAAGGACCAAATCAGAATCCCTGTTATTGCGGACATTCATTTCGACCATCGGTTGGCTATTGCAGCTACGAAATCAGGGGCTGACGCACTCAGGATAAATCCCGGGAACATAGGGGGTAAGAAAAGGCTACAGCAAGTCGCAGAAGTGGCTGCCGAGCATGGTATAGCCTTGCGCATTGGTGTCAACTCCGGCTCTATCGAAAAAGAATTTCTGCACAAATACGGGGGCCCTACGCCACAGGCCATGGTAGACAGCGCACTGAATCACCTGGCACTTTTGGAAGAAATGGGTTTTTACGAGGTTAAGGTTTCTCTAAAATCATCCAGTGTGGGTCATACCATTGAGGCTTATAGACTATTCAGCCGTAAGGCCAACTACCCTCTCCATCTGGGGGTAACTGAGGCAGGTACTCTGTTGCCCGGGCTCATCAAGAGTGCTATAGGAATCGGCACTCTGCTGATGGAAGGGATAGGTGACACATTCAGGGTATCCCTAACCTCGGACCCTGTTAATGAGGTAAGGGCGGCCTACGAAATCCTTAGGGCACTCGACCTGCGGCATCGGGGCCCTGAGATTATTTCTTGCCCCGTATGTGGCAGGTGCGAAATTGATCTCTTAAACCTGGTTCGCAAGGTTGAAGAGGCCATCATAGGCATCTCAGCCTCGCCCAAAGTAGCCATAATGGGCTGCGTAGTAAATGGCCCGGGAGAGGCCAGAGAGGCGGATGTGGGTGTTGCGGGTGGCCGCGGCCAAGGGATACTGTTTAAGAAAGGAAAGATAGTAAAAAAAATCCCTGAAAACCAATTGGCAGAGGCCTTGATTCAAGAGATAAAGACCATGGTTGGTAAGACATAATCAGACACTGATTTAGAAAGGAGGATATCCTAATATATGAGATTATCGAAATATTTTATCCCCACTTACAGAGAAGTCCCCGCTGAAGCAGAAGTTATCAGCCACCAACTCATGCTAAGGGCAGGATTGATAAGGAAACTTACTGCAGGTATCTACACATATCTACCCGCCGGGCTTCGATCCATAAAGAAAGTGGAAAACATTATCAGAGAGGAAATGAACCGGGCTGGAGCCATTGAACTGTTGATGCCTGCTGTTCAACCAGCAGAACTGTGGCAGGAAAGCGGAAGATGGGACCTATATGGTAAAGAACTCCTTCGTTTTCGTGACCGCCACAACCGCGAAGCATGCCTTGCCCCCACTCATGAGGAGGTCATCACTGATCTGGTACGTAAAGAGGTTCGCTCCTACAAGCAACTGCCCCTCAACTTTTATCAAATTCAGACCAAGTTCCGCGACGAAATCAGACCAAGATTCGGACTTATGAGATGCAGAGAATTCATCATGAAGGATGCATACAGCTTTGACATTGACGAAAAAGGGGCCAACAGAAGTTATGAAAGCATGTATGAGGCCTACAGCCGTATATTCACCCGTTGCGGATTAAGATTCAGAGCCGTGGAGGCCGACAGCGGCGCCATAGGGGGAAGTTATTCTCACGAATTCATGGTCCTTGCAGACACTGGAGAAGATCAACTCGTGAGCTGTACCAAGTGCGAATATGCCGCCAATCTGCAAAAGGCCGAGATAAGGCCTCCAGAGACATCCCCCGATTCCGCCAAAGCCGTTGAACAACAGGACGAGTCTGTCCAGGAGGTGGAAACCCCTGATATCAAGACCATCGATCAGTTAGCCGAGTTCCTTTCCATTGACCCCTCCATACTTCTAAAGACGTTAATCTATGTAGCTGACGGCAAACCTGTTGCCGCACTGGTAAGGGGGGACCATGAAATCAACGAGACCAAACTCAAGAACTAC
>JALVSJ010000140.1 GCA_027024445.1 Desulfobacterales bacterium | reverse complement strand
TCGTTTATTTTGACCAGTACGATCCCGATACTGCCAAGTATCTCGGTGAGCGTGACTTGGGGAATGCTCCGGAGTTCACGTTCTCGGTTTCTATCGATAAGCTGGAGCACTTCAGTTCCCGTGGTGGGATCAAAGCCAAGGATAAAGAGGTTATCACCCAGCTCACCCCGAGCCTGAGCTTTACTCTTGATGAAGTGAATAAAGAGAATCTGGCCCTGCTGACTCTTGGTGAGGTGGAAAAGGTTGAGCAGACCGCTGGAACCGTCACTGATGAGGAGCATACCGCTCATCTTGGTATGCGGCTTCAGCTGGAGTATCGTAAGGTCTCCAGCATTGTTGTGAAGAGCGACGATGGGTCCACAACTTATGTGGCCGGCACGGACTACGAGGTCAGCACTACGCTGAAGGACGACATCATTGGTCGTGTAAAAGTGCTGGAAGGTGGGAGTATCTCTGAGGGGGATACTATCAAGATCAGTTACTCCTATGCGGATTACACTTATTACCGCGTAAAGGCCTTCAGTAACACACAGCTTGAGGGTAAGCTGCGATTTGTGTCTGATAATCCGGTCGGCACTCAGCAGGAGCTGGAGATCTGGCGTGTCAGCCTGACTTCCGATGGAGATACAGCTCTGATTGGTGACGATTGGTCCACTCTTGGTTTCACTGGTGAGATTCTGAAAGATGAAACGAATCATGCCAGTTCGCCTTATTTCAACATTAACATGATCTAACCAGCTATTATTCGATAGCGTTATTAACCCTAAAGGGCGGGTGTGAGCCCGCCCTTTTTTTACAGATCAAGCAAAGGAGATTGAGTATGTCTGACAAAATGAGACTGGATCTGGATTGGGAGAACCTTTTTCCTGGTACAACCATTACAATCGCTCCCGGTGCCTGTGTGACCGTAAGACCTCTTACTTTAAAGCAGCTGGCCTCGCTTTCAAAGATGATCAAGCCGGTTATTGGTGAATTGGGTGCCAGAGGGATAACCATTGATACTCTCGATAGTGCCGATGGTTTGATTGCAATTGTGGAAATTCTGGTTTCATCCTTTCCTAACCTGGTGTCAGACATTCTTCAAATTCATGAGGATGACCTGAATCGTCTTCCTATCGGTATTGTTGTAGAGCTGCTGGCTGCTGCGTATAAAGAGAATGTTCGCTCCAAAGAGGGCTTGGAAAAAAACTTGAAGAGCTTGGCAGGAGCGGTAAAGGAGGCTCTGAAACAGGAAGCGACAGTTCCCTCGGAGACATCCTCCAACTCCTGATTTCTGCCGGGCATTCATGGAAAGATGTGCAAGATTACACGTTATGTGAAGTTGGAGTTTTTTTGGCAGCCGTTCTTAAGAAGGAGGCCAGGCAAACCCTTGAGGATTTTTCTCAACGATGGATGGGGAACAACTTGACTAAGGAAGGGTTTGATAGAGCTGTAAAGGAGTTGAAAAGTACCCTGCCTGCAGCTATAGGTGAAGAGGAAGGGCCTTCTCCTGAAGAGGTTGCAAATAATTGGCGTAAATTGGCGGCATTGCAAAGGATGACGTAATGGCAGCGGATCTCAATAAGGTGATCAGCGTTAGCATCAAGGTTCTGAGCGATAATAAAGGTCAGCTTCAGGCGGCTGTTACCGGGTTTCAGAAGCTTGCTAAAGTTCTTGATGGTGTAGATACGGCGGCTAAGGCCGCCAAGTCTTCTATTAATGGCCTGAATACCGCTTTATCCAAGACGGCAGGTGTTTTGAAGTCTTGGGAATCGGCTGCCGGTAGTGTCTCAGCCACTGGTAAAGACCTGCACTCTGTTGCCAAAAATGCGGATAGTGTCAGTAAATCGTTCACGGATATGGGGAGAAAAGAAAAGGTTCTTCCCAAGACTCGGTCAGACGCTAAAAAGTTGTCAACCGCTATGTCGATCGTTAATAAACGATTGACCTCTACCAATTTGACCCTCTCTAAAATGGGGTACGCTCTTGGTGTTGCGTCTGCGGGGCTGTCTCAGATCAGCTCCAAGATGT
>JALVSJ010000139.1:439-2011 GCA_027024445.1 Desulfobacterales bacterium | reverse complement strand
TAACCCTGTGACCTTGTACAGTAGATTTGCGCCGATGGGAGTGCCCTTTATGAGTGACTGGCGGGAGGGCGCCGTACTTTTCGCGGCTTATTAGTGGGGGAAACCGCAGCCCGGCACTCAGCTATCATAGGAAAGTGGATCGTAGGAAAATCGGTCTGGGAGGGTAAGTTGTGCTCCGTCAGCAGGCCCTTTTCAGACTGCATCTGACTCTTTACATTAAGACGGTCCTCCCTGCCTGCCCGGCGGGCAGGGCCGCCGGAATGCGCGATGGGGTTGTGGTAGGGACCGCCCTGGGAGTCACGGGGAGAGCTCATCCGGTAGATGCAGTCTTCCAAGGACCTCCCGACGCCGTTTAAATTACACTCTCTCTAAAGAGTTGAGTGCCGGGAATGCGGAGGGGGCAAAACTCCCCCGCTGATAAGTCGCTGAAAAGACCAGCCCGGGAGACTCGGAACGAAGAAAGGGCACCCCCATCGGCGGCGCGTACACGTTGGTGATTTGGCGCGCTTGCCCGCCGTTGGCTGGCGGGCTGGAATAATGTAATACTGGGTTAGTTTAGTGAGCAAATGAGGAGATAGTCCATATGGCATACGAAGACCTGAATGAATTCATAAAGGCCTTGGAAAAAAAGGGCCAGTTAAGAAGGGTGCAGGAGCATGTCAGCCCAGAACTTGAAATAACGGAGATCACGGACCGCGTAACAAAGGCAGGCGGCCCCGCGCTACTATTTGAAAACGTTCGCTCACCCTCTGGCCATCCTGTTGCCACCAATTTGTTCGGCTCAATGGACAGGATCAAACTTGCCCTCGAAGTTCAGGATCTCAATGAACTTGCCTCTAATATTATGGAATTTTTGGATGCACAAAAGGCAGAAGGCCTGGTTGAAAAACTAAAACTCATTCCAAAATTAAAGCGCTTTGCTGATATGTTCCCTAAGAAGGTCAAGAAAGCACCTTGTCAGCAGGTAGTGCTGCAGGACGATGATGTGGACCTCACCCAGCTTCCCGTCCTCACTTGCTGGCCCCAGGACGGTGGTCCTTTCATAACCCTGCCCCTCGTAGTTACAGAGCACCCGGAGACAGGCAAAAGGAACCTGGGCATGTATAGGATGCAGGTGTACGATCGAAATACCACAGGCATGCACTGGCACACTCATAAAGGGGGCGCTGAGCACCATAGGGTTGCCGAGAGCTTAGGGCATCGCCTGCCGGTCTCTGTTGCCATTGGAGCTGATCCTGCTTGCGTGTATGCAGCCACTGCACCGCTGCCCGAAGATATGGATGAATTGTTTTTGGCAGGGTACCTGAGAAGGAAACCTGTAGATGTTGTCAAATGCATCACAAATGATCTTTATGTGCCTGCCAATGCCCAATACGTTCTTGAAGGGTATGTGGATCCGGGTGAAAGGAGGATAGAAGGCCCTTTTGGAGACCATACGGGCTTTTATTCCCTTGCGGCTGAATTTCCCGTATTCCATGTAACATGCCTTACCATGCGAAAGAACCCCATATACCATGCAACCATTGTGGGCAGGCCTCCCATGGAAGATGCCTTCCTGGGCAAGGTCACAGA
>JALVSJ010000139.1:0-429 GCA_027024445.1 Desulfobacterales bacterium | reverse complement strand
CTGGCACACTCATAAAGGGGGCGCTGAGCACCATAGGGTTGCCGAGAGCTTAGGGCATCGCCTGCCGGTCTCTGTTGCCATTGGAGCTGATCCTGCTTGCGTGTATGCAGCCACTGCACCGCTGCCCGAAGATATGGATGAATTGTTTTTGGCAGGGTACCTGAGAAGGAAACCTGTAGATGTTGTCAAATGCATCACAAATGATCTTTATGTGCCTGCCAATGCCCAATACGTTCTTGAAGGGTATGTGGATCCGGGTGAAAGGAGGATAGAAGGCCCTTTTGGAGACCATACGGGCTTTTATTCCCTTGCGGCTGAATTTCCCGTATTCCATGTAACATGCCTTACCATGCGAAAGAACCCCATATACCATGCAACCATTGTGGGCAGGCCTCCCATGGAAGATGCCTTCCTGGGCAAGGTCACAGA
>JALVSJ010000138.1 GCA_027024445.1 Desulfobacterales bacterium | reverse complement strand
ATGCCTATATGACGCGCAGTCTTCTCCATAAGCTCTTTTTGATAAGACGACATAAGTGGTGATATGACACAAAAGGGGATGACTGGATAGCGGCTCCATTTAAGAAGGGCTGACAGCAGGAATGCACTGTCAACGCCTCCTGAAAAACCGATGCCGACCGGACTGTCCAGTTGCTCTATACGGCGCCTGAGTTTTCCCAGTTTTTCTGCAAGGACAGAATCCCCGGGTTCAATAACAGGCATCTTCAGGAAGGAAGAAGCTCCTGGGGCTCACCCAGAAGGAAATCGCCCTTCTGGATCCATTTTTTCAGTGTCTCGGCGATTTCTCTTGCCCTTACGTAGCTGGATAATGGGGCTGTCTTGACTTTTTTGCCGTCGATCTCTATTTCCCCGGTTTTGAGCTGGGCATAGCTTACTTCCTTGATGCTTTTCGACTTGCCCTTGGGATATGCATCGCCGTAATCTACCACCTGGGTAAATATCTCTTCATCACCGGTGCCTGTCTGGCCTGCAATATCCTCGTTTAATATGGGAATGGGAACACCAAGGCCCACAGCAAGGGAGCATCCGTACCCCAGGATGCTCACCCCCACCAGCCACCTGGGGGACATATTTCTGAGATCTCCACTGACCATGAGGGTACCAGCAGGAGTGCGCGGCATACCCTTGTCCGTCCTCTCCACCTTTGGATTATGCTGGGTGCCGGGACCGATGATATAACCGGTACCGCCACCCAGAAATATGCGTGTTCCTATCCCCATTGTCTTGTATTCGGGGTCGTTGAAAAGAGGACTGAGCTGTCCGGACGTGCAGTAATTTGCATTTGCCATCCTGGGTTTCAAGGTGCCCATATAGGTAAATACTGTCTTGTCCGTGAGATTGACTGCGCAATTGTAGTTCTGATACGCATTCCTGGGATTGCAGAGCTGGGCAAAGGGCATATCTTTCAGGGTTATGCGTTTTTCCACAAATCGTTTAGGATAACAGTGGGTTCCGTATGCCTCGGCACGCAGGGTAACGGGCTTTCCAGATACCAGATCATGGATAACATGCCCTCCACCGTACAGGAATTCCCCGGGATATATCTTGTTCAGGGGATCGTCTTCTTTGGGTTCAGTGGCGCCGATATAACAGTCAACCGCGGCAAGACCGGCATATGTAGGAACACCGTTCAGCCATACCCTGGCAGCCTTTATGCCCGGCTTGGTATGTCCTATGTTCAGGAAGGCACCGGAAGAGCACATGGGAGAAAAGGTACCGGTAGTGACCACGTCCACTTCCCTGGCAGCCTTTACCCTGCCCTTTTTCCTGACTATGCCCACCATCTCTTCAGCAGTGACAACAACGGCCTTACCCTGCCGAATCTTTTCATTGATCTCCTGAAAGGTCTTTTTAACCTGAAAGTTTGCCATCTCGTCTCTTTTAAGAAAACCTGCGCTTTTTACTCTATCAAGGAGAGGACCTTGTGCCCCATGTTCTCTATTGCGTTTATGATCGGGTCCATGTCGGCCTTTTCAAGGCGGATGTAATAGACCTTTTTTCTGGAAGACTGGGTATCAACGCCGACGCTTATGGTCCTGCCGCCGAGATTCCTTATGACCTTTAAGACATCATCAATGTTTCCGTGTTTTTCATCCAGGACAATGTCGAGCCTGGTACTTTCTTCCAGGAGCCCTAATAGCTCTATAAAGGCACCGAGTATGTCTGTTATGGTTATGATGCCCACAAGCCTTCGTTTTTCCAAAACAGGAAGACCGCCTATCTTGTACTGATATATGAGCCTGGCTGCGGAATCCACGCTGGCATTCGGATCTATGGTAATGGGGTTGATAATCATCACATCAGCCATGGTGAGGTCATTGATCATGTCGGTAAGGAGGTACTGGCGCAGGTTGCTCTCTGTCACAAAACCGAGCATTTCATCGTTATCGAGGACGGGCAGATGCCGGATGGAATGGTGATGCATTATCTCTATGGCGTCTTTCAGACCCGCATCCGGAGAAATGGTGATGAC
>JALVSJ010000137.1 GCA_027024445.1 Desulfobacterales bacterium | reverse complement strand
GTTGTTAAAGAGGAAAAACTAAGGATAATCGCTATTACCGAGGCGAAAAATCCTATTCTGCTGTCTTTGATTGAGAACGCAGCTCCAAGGGTTAGAATAATCATTGAGGCAAGGAGAAATTCTAAAGCCATCCATACCACCCCGCCAAGGTAATCGCTACTATGAAGATCATTATCCATGCTGCTACTATTCTCAGATAGCTTTGGAGGTATCCCTTTTGAACGGCCCTTATGAGTCTTGAAATCCACTCGAAGAATGCTGGAATTGCCCTATGGAAGAAGTAATCAATTCCTTTGTTCGAGTAATCGACTAAGGCGGCGATCAGCCATCCAACTTTTGGAACGATGTAGTCGTTTAGGAATGGGAGATACATTCTGTCCGTAAGAAATACTCCTATCTTTGAGAATGCCTTTACGGTGGGTTTGTAAAGGGCTATGATATAGGATATCGTAACGAGCACTCCAACCGCAAAGGAGGTTACGAGGTGCCCTTCTTCAACGAAGTGCTTCTCCATCGCGAAGATCGCATAGAGCAGGAGGAAAAGCATCGAAACCATGATCGAGTATGCCAGCTTCATCAGATTCGCACCCTCAACGTGCTCATGCTTTGGCTTATCACCTCGCATGAAGTTGAGACTGAGAAACTTTGCCAAAAAGGCGGAATAAACCACGGAAACTGCTACGAGCAAGTAAAAAGGCAGAGTTAGACCCTCCTCAGCCAAATGCTCCATAACCCCGTCCATTGCCGACTTAACCCAGTAGGCTGTGAAGGGTGGAATGCCTGACAGGAATAGGGTTGCAATTATCGTTGCTGCGAAAGCTGCTTTCATCCTCTTCGAAAAGGCTCTGTCTCCCGAACAAAATCTGTCATGGGTTGCGTGGATAAGGTGGCCTGCTACCAAGAAGAGGGAGGCCTTAGCAAATGCATGCACCATCAAATACCAGAACGCAACTACCACAGCTATCTGCCCGACCCAGAAGGATGCTGCCGAAGATGCAAACATCAGGCCGAGGCTTGACATGGTTGAGGCTGCAAGCAAGACCTTTCTCTCTCTGAGCCCCAAAGCAACTATCGCCCCGTATAAGGCTGAAATCAGGCCAAGGAAAAGAACGAAAGAGTAAACCAATGCCAAAGCAGAACTTTCAGCCTGCCAAGGCTGGATGTACCATGTCAGGCGCATGAAGAGATATGTCCCAGCAGCAACCATCGTTGCACTGTGGAGTAAAGCGCTAACCGTCGTTGGGCCAGTCATAGCCGTCATAAGCCACTCGCTGAATGGAAGCTGGGCTGATTTTGTAAACGGTCCCATTAGGAAGAGGAATAGAAGCAAAACTGTTCCTACAAATCCAATTTTCTCGAAAAGCGCGTTCCAAGGGATAGCATGGATATCAAGACTTCCTGTTAAGGCGAAAATAGCAGCGATCGCGAAAAACATTGGCATGTCACCGAACCTTATGGTCGATATAGCCCTCCATCCGCCAAAGCTCGGGCTCCAGCTAAGCTCAAGTGGGCCAACTTTTCTTCCTTTTTTGCCGACAAAGGTTATATCATCGTCATCTCTAAACCAGTGGCCAATCAGTCCCCATGAAGCCAAACCGAGGCCTTCCCATCCTATGAGCAGCGTTAGAAGGTTATCGCTGTAAACGACGAGAAGCATTGAGGCTGTGAATGTGTTAAAGAAGAACCAGTACCATCCGAGGCGGTAGTCATCTTTCATGTATTCTAGGCCGTAAACTCCGATGAGAAAAGCGATTAGGGCAGTCAAAGCTCCCATGTATCTGCTAAGATAGTCAACAACAAAAACGAAGTTTATGTTCAAACCGGGAATCCATGGAAAGGTGTAAAATCCATCTTTGACGTTGAAGAGAATGTTCAGGGAGATTAGAAAAGAGCAGAAAAGGCCGAGAACGGAAAGATACGGAAGTTTCCTTGCCCATTCCTCTCCCGGCCTGTAGATCCATGCTAAAGCGATTGGCAAGCTTGATATGACGGGGATCAGAAACATGAGGCTGAG
>JALVSJ010000136.1:17725-18004 GCA_027024445.1 Desulfobacterales bacterium | reverse complement strand
GCTCAGAGCACCGGAGCAAATACTCTGGTGACTGCTTGCCAGCAATGCGTCCGCACAATCAAAGGGGCAGCCCGACGGGAGAAAATAGATTTCAACGTACTTGACATCACAGACGTAGTTATTCGCGCAATGAAGTAACGTCTCCTACTTCTTCGGATGTATCGGGTTTTTCATCCCTTCTGTTGTCCGGCCGAAGGATGCCGTATCGATTCCCTTTAGCGGATGGTTCTTTGAATACATGGGTTTTAGCTTCTTGGCCCTCACCTCGGGGTAAAATTT
>JALVSJ010000136.1:17003-17715 GCA_027024445.1 Desulfobacterales bacterium | reverse complement strand
TTCCAGTTCGTACTCTGTAGTCCCCATTCCATTTTCAACACCACCGTAAATTTGTGGCTCCACATCCTTACCCTTAATTATGTTGAGCTTCTTTGCGCCCGGCTCAAGGGCCCCGAACTCTTCTGCTTCAGAGTTAAGAAGCCCCGGGGCCTCGTTCATCAGGTCCATGCAGGCCTTGTCTACGGCCACGGGATCATAAGAGGCAAATACACCTAGGCCGTTTACAATTGGTGTGTCTGCCCAGCCGTAGCAATCGCAACACGGCGTTATGTCAATAGCATAGTTAAGGAAAAAGCATTTACCCTCTTCTTTTGTCATCATCACGGCCAGGGCAGAGTCTGCAATACGTCTGCCCAGGGCAGGTAAGTAGTCGAACCGTTGAATGGCACCAACCCCGGCCATGTTTACGCATAGATTGGCGCAGGCAAAGCAGTAAACGCATTCTTCCTGGTTTATTTTGAGACCTTCTTCTGTCACCTGGATGGCACCTTCAGGGCAGCAGTCCTCACAGGTCTGCCACCAGTCACAGTCTCGGCCTTTGCATTTAGAGACATCAACTACTGGTTTGTCCCCTGCAAGGGCCCCGTGAAGATTCATCTTACCCCGCTTGCTTGCTCCTCCCACGCCGATGTTCTTGAGTGACCCTCCATATCCACCGGCAGGGTGCCCCTTGAAATGGGCCACAGAAAGCAGGGCGTCGGCATCGGCAATG
>JALVSJ010000136.1:0-16993 GCA_027024445.1 Desulfobacterales bacterium | reverse complement strand
ATGGCTCTGGAGACGAATTGTTTGTTGAGATAAGTGCCGCGACCACCCAGATCAACGACCACATCATCAGTGCCCAGCCATCCATCGGCGATGACTACAGGGCAGCCCATGGAGGCATGGTTGAAGCCGTTTCGGTTGGCAGTCTCCAGGTAATCCATGGCAACGGTGCGGCTGATCCATGGATGATAGGGCATGGTTGTAGTGTCTGTGACAAAGGGCCTGCACCCGATCTCCTTTAACAGTTCCACCAATGTTCTTACTATTATGGGGCGCAGATACCCCACATTGTATGCCTCGCCCATGTGTGTCTTGACAGCCACGATGTCTCCAGGGTTTAGCCTATCAAGCCATCCCGAGTACTCCAGCAGTTGGCGTCCTTTGATGGCAGTTGACTCCAAGAACCTCTTTGCCCTTGCATCCATGAACCAAACCTTTGACGGTGCCATTGCCTTTCTCCTTTCCTTGCCATTGATTCTTTCAATTGATCCACGCCTCTTACTCGTGGTATCGTAACCAAATTTGGACAGAATGCCAACGGAAAAGGAAGAGGACTATGTATACGTGGCGCTTGCTTGACACCCCGCCCATGAGTGCAGCGGAGAACATGGCATTGGATGATACACTTGTTGAGGTCCGAGGCGAAGGGAAGACGCCTAACACCATACATTTTCTCCAATTTTCTCCAAGGGCGGTCCTGGTGGGTTTCCACCAGGCCGTGAAGGAAGAGGTCCGCACCGACTATTGCATAGCTCATGGGATCGATATAAATCGAAGGGTAACAGGGGGAGGTGCCATATTTTTCGATGAAAGCCAGCTTGGCTGGGAGATCATCTGTGGCAAAGAGTTTTTCAATATAAGGGTACCCAACGATCGATTGTTCAAGACCTTATGCGAGCCCGTAGTCACCGCTTTGAAATACCTTGGGATCGAATCTTCTTTCAGACCCAGGAACGATATCGAAGTCAACGGAAGAAAGATATCTGGCACAGGTGGCACAGAGTCAGAAGGGGCATTCTTGTTTCAAGGGACCATGTTAACAGATTTCGATGTGGATACCATGCTTCGTAGCCTTCGCATTCCCGTAGAGAAACTAAAGGCAAAAGAAATCGACTCGGTCAAGGAAAGGGTCACCTGTCTAAAATGGGAACTGGGCTATTGCCCGAGTATTGAAGAGATAAAAGAAGCTATAAAGAGGGGGTTTCAAGAACACCTGGGCATCCGTCTTGAGCCCGGGTGGTTGACTCCCATAGAAGAGAGGCGTTTCCGCGAAAAGCTTGAGTTTTATCGGTCTTCAGATTGGGTAAATATGGTAAACCCCAAGTATCAGATCCATGATGTGGTTCAAGCAGCTTACAAGAGCGAGGCAGGGCTTGTGAGATTCACGTTTGTGATAAATCTTCAGAGAATGCGGATTAAGGATATCTACATTACCGGTGATTTCCTGTCCTTTCCCACGAGGGCCTTATTTGACCTGGAATCAACTCTGCGCGGTGGTCCCATGGAGCGAGAGTTTCTCCACAATACGGTAGCTCGATTCTTCGAAGAGGGGAGGATTACGGTCCCGGGGATGACTGCTGAGGACTTTCTAAAGCCCGTGGACCTTGCGCTGGAGAAGGTTTCCATATCCAGATTTGGTATTCCACTAGAGTACTGTAACCTCATTTCAGTGACCAATGGCACCTTTGAGGAGGTCATGAGGAGAAAACCTTCGGTCTTATTGCTGCCATATTGCTCCAAGGACCTTGGCTGCGACCTCAGATATAAGAAAGGATGCAGGACCTGTGGAGAGTGTTCGGTGGGCTCTGCATGGTCTTTGGGCAGGATGAAGGAAATGAAGGTCGTCTGTATCACGAGCTTTGAAGACCTGATGGAACAGTTAAATAGAATGAAAGCTGCGGGCGTGTCTGCCTATATAGGTTGCTGCTGTCAGCCATTTTTTACCAAGCATGTGGATGACTTCGCACGTGCAGGGATTCCTGGTATATTACTGGACATAGACAATACCACGTGCTACGAGCTGGATCAGGCAAAGGAGGCCTACGCAGGCAACTTCGCCAGCCAGACGTACGTGAACATTGATCTTCTTGATATGGTTCTGAATGCCAAGGTGGGATGAGGAAGTTTGATTGTGACATAGCTGTTATCGGGGCAGGGCCAGCAGGTAGCTCAGCAGCCTTGAGTGCTGCACGCAAAGGGGCCAGGGTCCTCCTCGTTGAACGGAAAAAGGTGGTGGGTGTTCCGGTGCGGTGTGCAGAGTATATCCCAAGGGCCCTTTCGGGAGATCTACCTTTCAGAGACAGGAATTTTATCTGTCAACCAATCAAAGGTATGATGACAATTTTGCCCAATGGAAAGACCAAGTGGACAGGGGCTCCGGGCCTTATGATTCATCGCGAGCGACTCGATCAATTACTTCTGAATGCAGCGCTGGATGAAGGGGCTGAGGTTATGCTGGGGAGCAGGGCCATTGCGCGTGAGGGCAATACCATCGCCCTTAAGAATAGCACCAATTCTCTGGTGAAGGTGAGAGCTGGGGTAATTGTAGGTGCAGATGGACCCCATTCCACAGTTCGTAAATGGATGGGTATCCCCGGGCCGCAACTTATCCCGGCGGTCCAGGTGAAGGTAAACCTTGTAAGACCGATGGAGCAAACTGAAGTTTATTTTCACCAGAGAATATATGGAGGTTACGCCTGGGTCTTTCCTAAGGGTGAGGAAGCCAATGTGGGCTTGGCGATTGCACAGGGTAGCAGATGCTCTACCTCCATGAGGGCCGGGCTTGAGTGGTTTCTGGAGTTCTTGAAAGGGGCGGGCAAGGTAAAAGGGGACGCGATTGGCCTTACAGCCGGCTGGATACCTGTCTGTCCTGTGAAGGGATCTGTGAAAGAAAACATGGTGCTTGTAGGAGATGCGGCGGGCCATACACATCCCATAACAGGTGCGGGGGTCCCACAGGCTG
This sequence comes from Desulfobacterales bacterium, assembly GCA_027024445.1. GTDB lineage: Bacteria > Desulfobacterota > DSM-4660 > Desulfatiglandales > Desulfatiglandaceae > B111-G9. The sequence continues at coordinate 14,034 of JALVSJ010000136.1, read as the reverse complement.
TCCTGTGCGGGGGCATGGCAGGTCGGTGGGCAGCGCGAGCCGTGGTGCAAGGCGATTTGACATTGCTCAAGGAATATGAAACAGACTGGCGTGAGGATTATGGAGATAGGCTTGAATGGGCCTGTAAGCGCAGGAGGCTTCTTGAGACAAACTGGGAGAGGTTGGAAGACATATTGCCCAGGTGTTGGGTAGCATTCAGAGAGTATTATGAAAAATCTTAAGGAAAGGCTAAGGCAAGCCAGGGAGACTTCCTGGGCCCATTTAGGGAAGAACATCACTTTTTATCTGCCAGGGATGTTTAGGTACAACGGTCTCAGGGGCGCATACCCCGCTGTGTCCATAACAGGGGCAGAGTGCCGGCTCCAGTGTGACCACTGCCAGGGCAAGATTTTGGAGCCAATGCCTGCTGCAATAGAACCGGGGAGACTTGTGGAAGTTTGCAAGGCCCTGGCTGAAAAAGGCAGCCTTGGAGTGCTCATCAGCGGGGGATGCGACAGACAGGGAAGACTGCCCTGGAAGGAGTTCTTGTCTGCAATTTATCAGGTCAAGAGAGACACCGGGCTCTACATATCAGTCCACTGTGGTCTTCTGGACAGGGATACGGCAAAAGGGCTCAAGGATGCAGGGGTTGATCAGGCCCTGCTGGATGTGATTGGTGATGATGAGACATATCGGAGTATTTATCACGTTGATTTCGGCATCGAAGCTATACACCAGACTCTTGAGGCCCTGAACTATGCAGGCTTGCCCGTAGTGCCCCACGTTATATGTGGCCTCTATTACGGACAAATGCGCAGCGAAAAACAGGCACTCAAAATAATATCGGATTTTGAAATCGAGCAACTGGTGATAGTGGCACTAATGGCAATACGTGGCACGCCGGCAGGCGCTTCTCGAGGCCCAACGGCAGAAGAAGTAGCACAGGTAATCGTAGAGGCAAGAGAATTGATGCCTCGGGTTCGGATGAGCTTTGGTTGTGCAAGGGAACGGGGTAATGAGAAGATGGAGCTCATGGCCGTTGACGGGGGCGTGAACCGAATGGCCCTTCCTTCAGATGCTGCCATTGAAAGAGCCAGGGAATATGGTCTGGAGATACGGTACCAGAAGACGTGCTGCTCGGTGAGTGCAGATTTTTCACAGAACCAATGGTGAGGAAAAGGTGATCATGAATACAGTTAAGGAAAAAAACAAAGAATCTCCTCAGTATTTGCGCATGAGTCTGGCGGCTGCTATGACGCTGGGTTTCAAGAAAGGGCTATTCTATAGAGGGGCCAGGCTCTATTGCATCAACTTGCTTTTGACCTATGAAGATGGGTGCATAGCTAAGTGCGCATATTGCGGGCTGTCCAGCAAGAGGCCGGGTACGTATAATACTAAAAGCTTCATTCGGGTGACCTGGCCAACCTACAGGCTGGATGAGATAATACGCAGGATCAGAGAAAGACAAGAGAAGATCAAGCGTATTTGCATCTCTATGGTTACCAGAAAGAGGGCAGTCGCCCACACCATCGAGGTGTGCAAGGCCCTGAGGTCCTCATTTGACATCCCCGTATCCTTGCTGATCTCACCCACAGTCTTGAAAAGAGACAATCTGATTGAATTCAAGAATGCCGGCGCAGACAAGATTGGTGTGGCCATTGACCTGGCTACCGAGAGGCTATTTGACAAATATAGAGGCAAAGGAGTTGGTGGCCCCCACAGATGGGATCGGTACTGGAAGTGCCTGGGAGATTCAATTGAAATATTTGGCAGCGGGAATGCTGGTTCCCATTTCATGGTAGGTATGGGTGAGACAGAGCAGGAAATGGTGGCGGCCATTCAGAAGGTGAAAGATATGGGAGGAACGACCCACCTCTTTTCCTTTTTCCCGGAAGCAGACTCCGCAATGGGAGACGTCCCATCCCCTCCGATTGATCAGTATCGAAGGATTCAGCTTGCCAGATACCTGATAGATAATGATATCGCGACGTTTTCTAAATTTTCGTTCAATGGATCGGGACAAATTTCTGACTTTGGATTAAGAAGAGCAGACCTGGATGAGATTATCGATTCAGGCGAACCGTTTCGCACAAGTGGTTGCACAGGATATGACGGGGAAGTTGCTTGTAATCGCCCCTATGCAAACTCCCGGCCTGGCCCTGATATCCGGAACTTTCCCTTCCCTCCTGCCAATGAAGATATCCAGAGGATCCGCAGGCAAATGGGCCTGGCCTGCGAGGGGGAATGCGTACAGGCGAGAAATCTTGGACGGTTGATATAGAAGAAAAAATCCCTGTGCAAAGGAGCACAGGGATTTTATTTCGAGCAAAAGGGAGATTTTCGGCTATAAGGGACTACTTAGCCTTCGGCACCACCTCAGGAGGCTTGGTGGTATTTCCAATGGCGTTTGGATAATAAGTATGCCTGTGAACAGGCTTTCCCGTCTTAATGGCTTCCAAGGCTTCCTTCATAAATGCGTTAAATTTGGGCTTCATGTCGTAAGCACCATGCCACCAAGCGTAGTCAGGCCCAGCCATGGCAGCACCCATTCTCTTCCTTCTTCCTTCGTGGTGCCATAGTTCATAGAAATTGAGTTCAGGATCTTCATCAAAGAACTTCGATTTATCCATGAGACCTTTGGCATAAAGCTCCTGAAGGACCTTCTTGGCGGGTTTGAAGTAATTGTCGTTGTATTCCTGGACATTCTTGTCTAACTGAACATAATGATTGACCACCCATTGCTTGCTGTGGCACTGCATGCAAATTGCCATCATCTTTTCCCTTTCGACCTTCCAGTTAGTCTTGGCAGGGAAGGGCTTGAAGTTCTCAGGACGTACTGTCAGTGGGGCCTGAAGCTCCCAGGATAGTCTTTCAGTTACGTCATGGGTGGTCAGCACTGGCCCTGCTCCGGACATATGGCATGAGGCGCATGTGGGGCCCCGGTAATCAACCCCCGGTGTCCATGTGCCAGGGGCCGCATTCCAATTGTATGTATCTCCCCACGCGGTATAGATATCACCATGTTTGGATTCCATATATATCTCTATCTGGGGATGGTCGGGGCCGAGATGACATTGTCCGCATGCCTCGGGTCTGCGGGCTTCGGCAACAGAGAACCTGTGCCTTGTGTGGCATGCGCTGCACGATCCCTTGCTTCCGTCAGGATTTATTCGTCCCACACCAACGCTGGGCCAGGTCTCAGCGGTAAGTTTACCATCTTTCAGCTTAATTATAGTCCCATGGCAGTGGTAGCATCCCGTTGTCCTTTCATTGTCACTGTTCATACCTTTGTTGAGCCATGGATCCACTATCCAGATGATCTGCAGTGTGTTGGCATGCTTGCTGCGGGCATACTGCTTGGCTTCATCGGGGTGGCAGCGAGAGCAATCCTTGGGAGTGACAACGGCTGATACAGGCACCTTGTACTCCGCTGTGCCGTACTTCAGATCTGATCTTTCGTATTGCTTGTAGTGCTCCTTGCTCACGTCTGGGTCAAATTTCTCGGCCTTGTGGCAGTCGATGCACGTTATGTTGGCAGAAGCATGGCGACTGTGTGCCCAGTCAGCGAAAATACCGGGGTTTTCTTTCTTGTGGCATTCGATGCAGGCGATACCCTCCTTAGGGATACTCCGCTCGATGCGGAACTCCTTCTCCTTGGACTGGTTCGGTGCCGTCTGGGCCTTCGCGACAAAACCACTGAGCCCAATTAGGCCGGCGCAAACCACCGTAATTACAAGAATCAGAAAAGTTCGCTTCATATTTATCCCCCTTTCCCCCTAAAGTCCTAAACCTCTATATGCTCCCTTGAATTGCTTGTACTCGTAAATTGTTCTGGGATTGTGCACCAGATTCTTATGGCAATCAACGCAACGTTTTTCATAACCATGGCGGGCATATATCACATCCCTATGGGCCAGCATGGCACCCCTTTTGTCTGGTATATATAGAAGGTTTCGATGGCATTTCAGACATTGCTCATTTTTGAAGGAAGCGTAAGCCCTTTGCCGGGCTTCCTGGTGGTCGTACTTCCCTCCAAAGAAATGCACTACGATATCCTTAATTCCGTGGGCTGTCTTTGCGTAGAAAAAATTAAACGTATCATGGGGCGCGGGCAGATGGCAATCCATACAATCAGCTACAAAGCCCTGCCCATTATTGACGTGTGTCGAAGTCTTCCATGTATTATAGGCAAACCGAATTTCGTGGCAAGACGCACAAAACTGGGGTGTTGAGGTACGAACCATTGTATAATAGAAGACACTGAAAAGGGGGAATGCAATAACAACCCCTATAGCAATGAGGAAAGCGGTTTTAACGGATCTTGACACGGATTGTCCTTTCTGGCGAAAGGTTTACATGGGAAAGTAACAATAGATCTCGTGCATTAAAAACTAACAAAAAGAATGGATCAAAGTCAAGAAAGATTTCATCCTTTTTTGTGGACAAACATGATTGAGCCGATGCCCATCCTATGGGCAGGTGCAAGTCAGCCAATGGAGTAAAAAGTGGAGGCGATTAATGGAGATAAGATTTCAGGCAATCGGTATCATCCATACACCATATAAGGAAAGTGCACCGTATCAGCCGGTGGAAGAGGCTGAAGACGAGTTCACAGCCGTACTGGAACCCAGGTACGAGGCGGGGCTCTTTAAGTTAGAGAAGTTTCGCTATATCTATTTGATCTACTATATAGACCGGCTGAATGTGCAGCCTAAAATGCATGTAAAGCCTCCGTGGGCCGGTAGTGTTGAAGTGGGGCTTTTTGCGAGCCGTTCTCCGGCAAGGCCAAACCCCATCGGTCTGAGTGTGGTGAAGGTAAAGAAAGTTGAGGGCAACGTTGTCTATACCTCGGGACTGGACGTATTTGATGGTACTCCGCTGCTGGATATCAAGCCTTATATCAGAGAACTTGATTCAAAGGAGGATGCCAATTACGGTTGGATTGAGGGGTTGGATAATAGAGAACACCTTATGCTGCACATCAAAGGCATTCCCCATAAGTATTGAGCACAAGCCCGCGCTTTTTTCTGCAAGTTCTCTCTACACACATATCTTGGTGGTTCCCCAGTACATGGCATAATGGTTGCAATTTGACTAAGGACAATTCGCCTGCTGGATAAAATTCCAGGCGCCGAGTGGTTAGATTGTGGAGGCAGATGACGGTTGGTGCCATATTTTTGGCGATAGAACTTTTATTCGTGTAAGAGGGAGATATGCATTTTAAAGGGGGCATTCTTAAAGAGAAAGATCCGTCAAACTACATGGAGGCATTAGAGGAGCGTTTTCGGTTCTTTGCAGAAAACGTCAGAGATGTCTTGTTCATACAAGATATGAATTTTAACCTAATGTATGTGAGCCCATCGGTAAAAAATGTCTTTGGCTACGAGGTGGATGAGCTCAAATACATGGACAAAATCCAATATATGACGCCCGAATCATACGATAGGGCCGTGCAACTTTTCAATTATTACTCCGCCCTAGCAGAGAAAGACCCGCAAGTGGATGTCCCTCTGATGGAATATGAATATATTCGCAAGGATGGTAGCACATTCTGGGGAGAAGTAAAAACCGGCTTTTTCTGTGACGAGGACGGGAAACTACTGGGCACCCAGGGGGTACTGCGTAACATAGACGAAAGGAAAAGGATCGAAGATGAGCTGCGGGAGAGCAAAGCAAAGTTCCAGACAATCTTCGATTTTTCTCCACAAGCCATCTGCCTCAGCGAGTTGGCTACTGGAACAATAAGAGAGGTAAACAAGAAATTTTGCGAGATTTCTGGTCATCAAAAAGAACAGGTTCTGGGGAGAACCCCAGTAGAACTGGGACTTTACAGCAGAGTGGCGAGAGAACAATTTGTTGAGTTTCTGAAGCAAGCAGGGGAGGTTCAGGGACTGGAAGTCCGATTTAAAAACAAATCTGGGGTCACGATAGACTGTCTGGTGTTCTCAAAGATCATCACTATAAACCAAGAAGAATTGGTTCTATCCATTCTAGTAGATCTAACCCAGCAAAGACGGCTTGAGGGCATGTTACGTCATGCACAAAAAATGGAGGCTGTAGGGACGCTTGCGGGCGGCATAGCCCATGACTTCAACAATCTCCTTCAAGGAATATGGGGATTTACGCAAGTGCTGCTGATGGATAAGTCAGCTTCGGATCCAGATTACGGGAAAATAAAGGCTATCGAGGATGTCGTTCAAAAAGGGTCAGAACTAACAAGGCGACTGCTGCTTTATGCCAGGAGGGTTAAGAGCACGTTACAGCCGCTCCAAATAAATGATGAGATAAAAGAGATATCCAAGATTCTTGAACGCGCCGTTCCAAAGATGATTGAAATAAACCTGGATCTGGCACCTGACCTTAAGTTGGTTGAGGCAGACAGGACAGAATTTGAGCAGGTGCTCATGAACCTGTGCCTAAATGCAAGAGATGCTATGGCAGACGGTGGAACCCTGAGCATCCAGACCAGGAACGTAGTTCTGGATAACGAGTTTTGCAGGAAAAACCCTGGGGCAAGTCCAGGGGAATATGTACTTTTGAGGGTCTCCGATACAGGACATGGCATAGATGAAAAGCTAGCTGAACATATTTTTGAACCTTTCTTTACCACAAAGGACATAGGCAAAGGCACGGGATTAGGTCTGGCGATGGTCTATAGCATTGTGAAGGCCCATAAAGGGCATATAACCTGCGCCAGCAAGGTTGGGGAAGGCACTACATTTAGTATTTATCTACCTTCCCTTAATGGCAAAGGGGTTGTCAGCCTGCCACAGGGTGTGGTGAAAGAAAGTGAGGATACTAGCGGGGCGAGAATCTTGCTGGTTGACGACGAAGACATGATACTTGAGACCACCACTCCTATCCTCGAACACCACGGGTTCGAGGTGGTTACTGCAAAAAGTGGAGAGGAGGCGCTGGAGATTTTTCAGAGGGAGCCAGGGAAGTTCGATCTGGTTATGCTAGACCTGGGTATGCCAGGCATGGGTGGGAAGGCATGCCTGAGAGAACTAAGGAAGATTTCCCCACAGGTAAACGTGTTGATCGCCAGTGGGTATTGTCCCGGGGAGCAGGACGAAGAACTCATGGCTTTAGGTGTCTCAGGGTTTGTGGGTAAGCCTTACAGGACCACTTATCTTATTGAGGAAATAAATAGGGTGCTGGCCAACAGGAGAAATTCTTAATACCTACTCAGGCCTTCTGGTCAGGGCTATCTTTTCCCATGTATTTTTCCAGCTCAATCATTGGAAGCCCCAGACAATATAAGACATGGGAGATCTGATCCGTCTTAAGCACACCGTCGGTAGCTACAGACTCCTCATCAGGCTGATATGCTATGGAAAGCCCCGCATTTCTTATAAAGCCCGAGCGCGCAGAGCCATCACCCACTGCTATCACCTGGTCAGGATCTGCGTGTTCTAGATTCATGATGAATTCAAGCACCTGGGTCTTCGTTTCGTCTGTGAGGATAGGTTCCTCAAGTTCTCCTGTTATATTTCCACCCGCGTCTAGCTTGAGGGTATTGGCAAAGGCATAGTCGACCTCAATGCCTTCGAACAGCCTCCTCAAAATAGATTCCAGGCCTGAAGACAACAGCGCGATCTTAAAACCCATGGATTTCAGGATACTAAGGAGTTCCTCTGCCCCCGAGTTAAGCCGTAAAACGCCAGCGAGCTGCTGAAGCTGCTTGAGGGAGATGCCTTTTAGGACCTGGACATTCCGGGTAAGGGTTTCTATCTTCCTTTTTTCTTCTGTTTTTAGTTCCAGAATCACACCTCTTGACCGCAAAAGACCTCCAAGTTGATCAAAGAACAGCGGAATGGACTCTTTTTCCAAAAGAGCAGATTCCACGTCAAACACGATGATTTTTTTCATCCTTTTATGAGCTGATTCTTCCTGGATCACCACGCTCTGGCCGAGGTCCGCACATATTTCCTTGAGCTCCGTTTTCATCTGAGCTATGGGATCGGTGTCCTTTGTCATATGCAGTAGGCCCGAGACATCCACTATCATCTCCATGGAGAAGAAATCCCCACGGGCAATCATCCTGCAGTGCTCAATATTGATATTCTTTGATGCCAGGTACCTCGATATTCCGGCCATTATTCCCGGCTTGTCGATTCCCAGAACGGTAATCACATAGCGCTCAATTTCGGGCAAACCGGGCAACTCCCTTTGAGAGGTATCTTTCAAGATAATTTTCAGACCAGTTTTTTCTTCTAGGCCTCTCAACTGGTCAAGGATCTCCGTGGTAGCTAACGAAGACTGTCCAAAGTCTATTTCAAGGTAGATGGCGAATAGTCCCCTTCGGCAATGCTCTTCAACGTCAATGATATTGCCGCCTAGTTGAGCAACTTTATCTGTTATTTTCCATACCAGGCCAGGGGCGTCCTGCCCTATAGCAGAAAGGGTGATTATCTTGTCTCCGTCAGTCATGTCTTACTCCTCAGCAGGTTGATACGCTAACGCTTTTTGTCCAAAAATACAAACAGTTCTTCCTCATAATATCTTCCGTCTATGACCTGCCCAGGGGGGAGTCTCATTACCTGTTTTTCATTGAGGAACTGGGTGAAACGTTTATCTAATAGATCCAGGGGTACGTCCTCTCTGAACCATGATATGGGGACGTTCACATTGATCGGCCGGGCCGGGATAACATGGCGCGTGGTCTTGGGGGCAAAACACTTGTTTTGCTTTACAGCCTCCTCAACCATGTCTTTGGTAATCTGTGGTGTCCATATTACCACCTGATTCGGCTCTAACTCACAAGAAGTACCATCATCTTCTGCTGCCTCACATGGAATGTAATCGGTGGTTATCCCATCTTTTTCCAGTTCTTTCTGGATCTTTTCAAGCTGATCATAGGCCTCGGGGGCGTCATGGATCTGCTCAGGTGGGAATAGGACGAGAAAATAATTTGACCCATGCTGGAGGCCGAAGCTCAGGGGGTTGGCATCCAACTGGGCCTTGAGGGCTTCCTTGTTTTCCACTGCTCTGATAGTGGCACCAGCTCGGCGAAAGACCTCCATGACCTTGGCAGTATCGGTGACATTGGTGAGGAGCCTAAACCAGCATCGGACCTGGGTATCTTCATGCTGGTAATCTATCTTGCACACCGGGATATAGAGGAATCCAAGTTGCTTGAAGGCATATGTGCGGTGATGGCCGTCCAGAATAATGTTGTTCGTTCCACATATGATTGGATTATGCAGAAGTGCCCAGTTTTTCAATTGCAAGAGAAGTTTCTGGGCTGCTTCTGGAATTATTCTCTCGTGGACACGCAACACTGAGACAGGAACTGCCTCCAGGATCAGCCGTACATTCTTCGTCTCCAAAACAAACATATTGTCTTAGACTCTAACTTGACTACAGGAGTGAGTGTAGTTTTTCGATGAAATCTGAATAATCTTTTTCCTTAAAACAGAACCTGAGGTCCAGGAAGTTGGATCTTAAATTGATCACCTCTTCCTTTACATCTTTGCCATCCACAATAACTTCCTTCATTAGCTCGGCCAGTGCTTCAAAGTCCGCGGGTTCCATGCCAAAGCGGGTCATCTCTGCTACACCAAGACGAAGTGCCCCTGAGACGGTAAAGCCCTCCTCATCAGGACATGCCTGATAATTACAGATAATATTGTTCCGCTCCAATTGTCTGGCCACAGAGGGCCCCCGGCCATAACCTACGCGCAAAATAACTTGATGGGTTTCAGTAAATCCCAGATCAGGGTCACCGGCCACATCCAACCCCCGCTTTTTCAATGCCCTGGCAAAGGACTTTGCATTCTCTATTACTTTTGGCTGGTATTGGTCTTTGAAATGGTTCATTTCATATGTGGCCATGAGGAGCCCGAGGAGGGTTCCCAGGTGATGGTTGGATACAGAGCCAGGAAATGTTCGGCGTTCAATTGTCTCCCAGAGTTCATACCGGGGTTCCTCAGAGCTCCATGATGTTGCGATGATACCACGCTGGGTGCCAAAAAATGTTTTATGGGTGGAGCCCGTTATGAGATCCGCTCCTTCCTTGAATGGTTCTTGGAAATGTGGGCCTATGAGACCCAACACATGCGCCATGTCGCACATCACTATGGTGTCCATTTGGTTTTCCCGGATGAACCTGCATACCTCGCCAATCGGCTCTTTGTGAATGAACATACTCTTGCCAAATACGATAAGCTGCGGCCTGTAACGGTCCAGCAGTTTCAGGGTTGCTTCGGTGTCGATACGATAGGGATTATTTCGGAGTACAGGGAAGTTAACCACTGCGGGTCTATCCCAGGTTGAGTTCCATGAGATAAAGTCCCGCAATGCTCCCATTGGCTGCGCACTGAGATGCCCGCCCTTGTTTATGTGATTGTTCATGACCATCCCTATCCTTTGAGGATCACTTTTTCGTGCAAATCGGTTGAGGTAATCCACTAATGCGCTGAATACCGCCATATTGGCGAGTTGGCCACTTATGGGCCTGGGTTCTACCTCCGTGCCGCCCAGGTATTTAGCAATTTCTTCCTTTATCAGGTTTTCCACTTCTCCAATGAATTCGGTGCCCTGATAATAGAAGACATCCATATCGTTGAAGGCCTTTACTTTTCTATGTTCAGCGTAGCGGAACGCAGGGTCCATGACTGACAGGAGCCTGACCATAGGCGAAGGGGTCATTTCGGAGGGGATAAGATTGATGCATTGCTGCTGACGCCAGGTGGTGTTTGATACAGCTTTATGGAGAAGATCTTCCACCTTTTCAGCCACACCACGGCCAGTAGTGGCTTGTTCCACGACAGGGAGTATTGGGCGGGCATATGGTGGGGCTTCGCTTCGGAGATGAAAGGGCACCGTCATGGCCTCAACCATTCTTCCGCGGATCTCCACATCCAATTTCTCCCCATCTGGTATTTCGATATCTATGTAAGCCAGGGCCACTGGCCTGAGGAAATGCTTATCAGTTATAATTGATGAGAGTCCCTCGCCCTTGAACGACCAGGCTGGTATCATAGTGCCACTGGTAATAAAACCCACGTGGCGCCCGTTGCGATAGACCTTTGCTCCCTCTCTGGCAACTCCCTTACCGATTACAGCTACGGGATGAATTTGGCGCGGAAGTAGATCAGCGCCAGAGAGGTCTCCCCTCAGGATTTTGCGCAGGGCTCGCCATTGCTTTTCAAGGGCCTCCCTGGCCACAAACTCTCCCTTAACGGGCGAGAAGCTCACTGCCGCGCGGGCCTGAGGCAGGGCAAAAACAGGTATCTCTTTGCCTTCTGCATCCTCGCCGAGTTCATGACCGTAAAGAGGTAAAGAGGCCTCCAGTCTTAGCGTGTCCCTTGCACCCAGACCAATGGGGGTTGCACCTCTTTCAATAATGGCATCCCACAGGACCCCTGCGTTTTCCTGTTGTACGAAAAGCTCAAAGCCAAGTGGCTCTCCCGTATACCCTGTACGCGAGACCATGACAGTGGTGCCTGAAATACGGATAATGGAAGCGGCGTTCTTAAAAGGCTCTGGTATATCGCCTTCCTCCACCAGATCCTCCAGAATCTTGCGCGACAAAGGGCCTTGCAAGGAGAGCATTGCCATGGACTCAGTGCGGTCTTCCATGATTACATTGTCGAATCGGCCTAGATGCGATTCAAGGTATTGCTTGTCTTTGTCCAGGTTGGAGGCATTTACTACGAGGAGGTACTCATCAGTGTTGAAGTGGTACAGGAACGCGTCGTCTATGGCCCCACCTGACTCGGTGGGCAGAATTGTGTACTGGGCAGCAGTCCACTGGGCCTCAAGTGCCCTTGCATTATTGGTTAGCACATATTGAAGGAAATTAAGTGCCCCTTTCCCTTTAAAGAGCAGGCGGCCCATATGAGACACATCGAATAGGCCCACTTCCTTCCGAGTGGCGAGATGTTCAGTAATAATACCAGAGGGGTACTGGATAGGCATCTTCCACCCAGTAAAGTCCACCATCTTTGCGCCCAGAGATATATGCCTGTCGTACAGAGGGGTTTGCCTTATATGACCCATTGTGACGGACCTCCTTATCGGGATACAGTCGATCTGTTTCCATGATTTGGCTTTTAGTGAGGGCATCGTATCAGATATTATAGTTTTCTGCAAGAAAAGATTTTAAAATTGCGGATAAAGCAATTATAAAGAAAAAGATTGACATTATATGCAAAATGGTACAAATTGAACACTGGGTATTCCTCTACTGTTTCGAGTTGAAAGCGGAATTATGAAGATAATAGATGAGACAAACATTGCCATAATCAAGTTACTCAGGGAGGGAAGGCGTTCTTTCAAGAGTATCGCAAAGGTCCTGGGCGTAGCTGAAAATACTGTGAGGGCCAGGGTTGCCAAGCTTGTGGAAGAGGGGATACTCGAGATAGCAGGTCTGGTGGACCCAGAGGCAGTACCCAGGCACAGGGTTGTTATGGTGGGAGTAAAGCTCAAGACAATGGATCTGGTGAAAAAGGGTGAAGAATTCAGCAGATTGAAGGGTGTTGTTTCGGTGAGCGTGGTGACAGGGAGATACGACCTTATACTTATCGTATTACTAAACGATCATTTTGGGCTTCTTGAGTTTTATACTGAGGAGGTCTCCAGAATAAAAGATGTCCAATCTGTGGAGACCTTTGTGGTATATAAAAGTTACAACTTGAAAGTTCCATATATTTTATAGAAACAGGTATGGGGTATAAGGCATTGGGTGTAGGGCGTAGGGAACGAAGGAACTTTCGTATTGATATCTAAGCGATGGAGGTTAGGGTATGAAGGAATTGGAAGAATTGATTATCCCGGAAGATCTCAGGTATACAAAAGATCACGAATGGGCTCGGCTTGAAGGAGATTTGGTTGCATGCGGCGTTACGGACTACGCCCAGGATCAGCTTGGAGATATAGTATTTGTTGAGCTACCGCAGGTTGGCGACACGGTTTCCAAGGGAGATGAGTTCGGTACTGTTGAGTCGGTGAAGGCAGTGGCCGAGCTTTACAGCCCCATTGGGGGCGAAGTGGTGGAGATAAACGGGGAACTGGAGGAGTCCCCTCAACTTGTTAATCAGGATCCTTATGGCAAGGGTTGGATGATTAAGGTTCGGCCGAGCAACCCCGGGGAACTGGACGATCTCATGGATGCTCAACAATATGAAGAAATGCTGAAGGGGCTGGAATAAATGAGATACCTTCCACACACGCAACAGGACATCAAAGAAATGCTGGAAGCCATTGGAGTAAGCAGTCTGGAGGACCTGTTCTCCTCAATACCCCGGGACTGCAAACGCAACGGACCGATGGATCTTCCAGACCCCATGACCGAATGGGAACTCAAAGAGCACATGAGGGCTCTGGCAGATGAGATGCCTTCTCCCTCCTTAAAAAAGCAAATATTCTTGGGGGCTGGCAGCTACGATCACTACATGCCAGAGGCCATACGGTACCTTATTCAACGCTCTGAATTTCTCACTTCATATACACCCTATCAGCCAGAGGTAAGTCAGGGGACCCTTCAGGCCATTTATGAATACCAGACTTTAATGACCAGGCTCTTTGAGATGGAAGTAAGCAACGCCTCGCTCTATGATGGGGCAACTGCTCTGACCGAAGCAGTGCTCATGGCCTTCAGAGTGAATAGAAAAAAGAAAAAGGTTGCGGTATCGGCGCTGGTCCACCCCCATTACAGGCAGGTCCTGGAGACATACCTCAGGCCAACCGATTTCGAAGTAGTCGAACTCCCCTACGGAGATGATGGGAGGACACTGCTAGATGGCCTGGCAGAGATTGATGATCTTGGGGCGGTGGTCATTCAATCTCCCAATTTTTTCGGTTGCATTGAGGAGTTCGAAGTTGTTGCCAGGTCGTGCGAGGGAACGGATGCCCTGTTGGTGTGCTCATTCACAGAGCCTTTGGCCTATGGACTCATAAAGGCCCCTGGCGCCTATGGGGCAGATATAGTCTGTGGTGAAGGACAGAGCCTTGGTGTCTCCCAGTCATATGGGGGCCCAGGACTGGGAATATTTTGTACGCGCATGAAGTACGTGCGCAGTATGCCCGGGCGTGTGGTGGGAAAGACAG
>JALVSJ010000135.1 GCA_027024445.1 Desulfobacterales bacterium | reverse complement strand
CTGCAAGGCGTTAAAATGCAACCCAACTGGAAAAAGATGTTTCTACTCTCCTTCCTGATACATCTGGGAGTGTTTTTGCTTGTCTTTTTTATCCCTGAATCTGCACCGACGAGGCTACTACAAGGTGTCATCTACGAGGTCAACCTGGTAGAGTTGCCCAGGAAGACAAAGATGGGCGGACCCGTAACGAAAAAAAAAGGTGTCACCTCAAAGAAGGGTATTGCGCTACGGCGTACGACAAAGCGCAGAGTGAGGAGGATCGGGAGGGTAAAGACCAAAGAGAAAGCGGTGGTTATTGCCAAGAAAGTGATCAAGAGAAAGAAGAAAAGAGTGAAGAAATTGTACAGGACACCGGATAAGGTCCTAAAAGAAGCGCTGGCCAAATTGGAAAAGAAAGTTGAGAGAGAGAAACAAGAAAAGCAAGAAACCGCCCACGTGGAAAGTGCTATCAAGAAAATAGAGAAGGAGGTTGAAACATCACGCAACGAGATGCCCGGATCGGCCGGAGTGGGCGCTCCAAGTGGTATCACCTTGCAGATCTATAAGATGGAAGTGGAAAGCAGAATTAAAAGTAATTGGGCATACCCAGTGGGTATTGCAGATGAAAATAAGAGGAAAGGGTTGGAAGCAATCGTTATACTCACGGTTAAGCATGATGGAACGATTTCTGAATACCGTTTCAAAAAGAAATCCAGGGACCCATTTTTTGATGAGTCAGTTACAAAGGCTATCGAGCGGTCAAACCCCTTACCCCCTTTCCCTGAAGGTTTCTTGAAAAGCTATGAAGAGATAGAGATAAACTTTAACTTAAGCGAATTTGAAACAGCCGGGGCCACGGGACGCGTCCTACAGGCCAAGGCGCTGCTTAGAAATCGGGCTTCCTCTACTTTGCTGTGGAAGGAGAAGCGTAGTTGGAGTGGGTTAGATCGGAAATTTAGGGTGAATTTTTGCGCAAGATCAAGGAAATCATAAGAACCGTGAGGTAAATACATGAAGCAAAGACTTTTGGCCGTTCTTGTTGCTTTTGCGCTATTGCTTTTTTCTGTCCCGGTGCAGGCTAGAATATATATTGATATCAACTCCCCATCCATAAGCAAGTTCAAGGTTGCCGTGGCGGACTTTCGGAATCTGGGCCAACAAAACGATCACCCTGAGTTGGGCCAAAAATTTGCCGAGGTTATCAGTCATGATCTGGATCTCAGCGGGTATTTCTCACCAATTGACAAGAAGGCATTTCTGGCAGATGAAAATGAAGGGATAACATTGGAAGAGATTAATTTTAAGAACTGGTCTGTCATAGGTGCTGAGTTACTTGTCAAGGGGGGCTACACCGTTATCGGAAATCATGTGGAGGTTATTGCTAGGCTTTTTGATACGTACTGGGGTAAGCAGGTTATGGGTAAACGTTTTTTGGGCCAAGTAGCCAATTACCGGTGGCTTGCCCACAGGCTGAGCAACGAAATAATCAGGATACTGACCGGCCAGGATGGTATGTTTTTGACCAGACTTGCATACGTAGATACGAGTACGGGGAACAAAGAGATACGCATTTCAGATTATGATGGGCATAATTCCCGGGCTGTGACCTCAGACAACAGCATAGCGCTTTCCCCTCGAATTTCTCCGGATGGGACGCATATAATCTATTCTTCGTATAAGGACGGAAGGCCAAAACTATATCTTAGGGACCTGCGGTCAGGAGTAACGAAAGTCCTGTCGGAGCGCAAAGGGCTGAACATTGGTGCCTCTTGGACGCCTGATGGGAAGCAAATTGCCCTCACCCTCAGTATAAAGGGAAACCCTGACATATTTCTTATTGACTTGAATGGTAGGATCTTAAAAAGGCTCACTTCTAATTGGGGAATTGACGTATCTCCCTCTTTCTCACCAGATGGGAAAATGATGGCTTTTGTGTCAAATCGCTCAGGGTCTCCCCAAATCTATATCAAAGACTTGGCTAATGGCAAAAGCAGAAGGCTCACTTTTGAAGGCAATTACAATACCTCGCCTTCATGGTCACGACTGAATAGAATCGTTTATACTTCCATGAACCATGGCTCTTTCGATATATTTACTATAGATCCAGAAGGTGGAGAGCCCAACCAATTGACAGGGGAGAGTGGGAATAACGAAGATCCTTGTTGGTCGCCCGATGGGAGGTACATTGTATTCAGTTCTAATCGCCTGGGGAAGTATCATCTTTACATTATGACCATCAACGGCCAGAATCAACGGAGAATAACAGGGCGAAAAGGAGAACAGACTGCTCCCTCGTGGGGCCCCGGCTTGTCCAATAGGTAGAAATACTTACTCGTGTTCATCCTTGCAATTCAGCTTTTTTGTCTGCCACTATCTCCTTGCAATATGCTCTGTGGCATGATAAAAGGGCAAATCGGAATCTTGCTTCTTAGACTAGCGCGATTGGAGCATATAGCGAGATACTATAGAGGAACTGGAAAAGATGTGCTGTTTATTATGAGGTGTCCCCGGGTTAAAATGGGACAAGGTTTTTTGGTACAAACCAACAAATTCAGGAGGTGCAGTGAACATGAAAAGCAAGACCAATTTGATCATGGCGGCCCTGGCACTTTTGGTGGCGTGTGTCTTTATGGTGAGTTCTTGTGCGAAGAAGGAAGTGAAGGTTTCCGAGGGTGCACAGCCTGCTGTGCAACAGCCTGAGGCTCAGCCCGGTGGCGAGGCTCCGCAACCCGCAGCTGCTACCAAGACGGTAGAAACAGGGGTAAGCCCAGAGTATCAAAAGGCTGAAGCCGAAAGACAGGCAAGGTTGAAAGAGCTTGCTCAGAAGCAGAAACTTCTAGATGAGATAAGAGAATTCGAGAGTGAGAAGATTTACTTTGACTTTGATAAATCCGATCTAAAACCCGAAGCAAGGGCCATATTGAGGAAGAAAGCTGACTGGCTCTTGAAACATCCCGAGTATTCTGTGCGGATTGAGGGCAACTGCGACGAAAGAGGAACAAACGAATACAACCTCGCCCTAGGGCAAAGAAGGGCTGATGCTGCCAAAAGGTTCCTTGTGGCTCTTGGCGTGGATGAATCCAGAATTTCCACCATCAGTTATGGGGAGGAACGACCCGTTGATCCGCGCCATTGTGAGGAGGCATGGGCCAAGAATAGGCGGGACGAATTCAAGCTGATCAAGTAAGCTCAATCAGATTGTCCGCTGAACTTGATTGCTTTGTGGCGAGTCAGGCCAGTAGCATCAAGTGACAGATGTGTGGGGATGTAAGATGAGTGAGCCGAACTTCACATGAGGTTCGGCTTACAAATTTTCACGGCTTCGCGGAAACTGCATGTGTGCTGCTTCGTTTAGTGGCTTTTTGCGATCTCACCAACTCTAGGAGGCAGTTAAAATGCGATATCGAGGAAAGCGCAAGATATGGTTGTTTACAGGTCTCTTTGCGATTACCGTGTTGATGCTTCCATCTTGCACAATGATTACGGAACAGGACTTTCTTGCCCTGAACGACCGTGTAGTTGCCTTAAGCGCTAGGGTAAGTGATCTGGAAAATACAGTGGATAAGAAGCTTTCAGAGAATGTAAATGCCAAGATTGAGCCTGTTCGTACAACTCAGGCAGAGTTAGTAGCTGAACTGGATAAGGTGAAAGAGCAAATACAGGAACTATCAGGGAAGGTAGAAGAAAACAATCTCCTGATAAGGCGGAGCGTTGAGAAGGATACTACCACTCAGGATATGATAAAGGCTGAATTGGCCGAGCTCAGGAAAAGGGTAGAAGAAATGGAGGCTCAAGTCAAGGAGATACGGCAGGCCGCGGGGCTCAAGCCTGCTCCCGCAGGGAGTGTGAGTGTAGGCCCTGGACCTGAAACTCGGGGCGAAGTTGCACCTGGGCTGGGAAAAAAGCCCGCAGTGGGGACTGAGCAGGATCTGTATGACAACGCCATGGCCTTGTTTAAGGAAGGTAAGTATGAGGAGGCCATAGCCCAGTTCAGAGATTTTTTGAAGAAGTACCCGTCTTCCGATCTTTCCGATAATGCCCAGTTCTGGATTGGTGAAAGCTACATGGCCATGAAGCAGTATGAGAAAGCAATACTTGCATATCAAGAGGTCATCAAGAAGTATCCTGACGGGAATAAAGTGCCGAGTGCCATGCTCAAGCAGGCTCTGGCATTTTACGAAATAAAAGACAAAGTGAGTGCAAGGCTTCTGTTGAAAAAGATTATCAGAAAATACCCCAATTCGGAGGAAGCCAGGATAGCAGCGGCAAAGCTAAAGACATTAAAATAGATTCGATTGTACTGGGATTGAATTTCCACGCAGCCTGTCCGTACAAGGACGTTTTGTGAATTCTGGCTCCTTGCTCCTGAATTCTGATCCTATGAAAGTACGCTCTTGCTGAGGGCGGACATGATATCCCTTCTGCTTATGACCCCTAAAAGACTTTGCGCCCCATCCGTTACAGGGAGCACTGCGTAGTCACCAGAACTTATAGCTCTTAGGGCGGTGAGAAGTGTATCGTCTTCCGTTACGGTGACTACATTCTTGGTAGCAATTTTCCTGGCTTGTGTATCTGACGGCAAGTTACTTTCCATAGCGCGGATAACATCAGAGAGGGAGATTATCCCAATTAGATGGCCTTTTTGGTCGACCACTGGAAAGCTATTGAATTTTTTCTCGAATATGAATTTCTTGAGCTGTTCTAAAGTCATGTCCTCGCTAACGGTCTGCACATTAGTGGTCATGGCATTCTTTACCAATATAGATTGCAAATGGGCCAATTCGCTCGGGGGCCTTCTTTCCCCCTCTAGTCCTCCAGCTTTAAGTTCCTTTAGCCTCTCATTGTATGCCTGAATAACCTCTCTTCTGTCCAGCATGCCTAAAAGATGAGAAGGGTCTTCGTCTTTAACCACAGGAATTTGGTTGAGATTCTTTATGGTGAACTTCCGCAGGGCATCGTGTAAATCTTCCGAGGGAGTGACATAGATGATGTCGGTGTTGGCTATGTCCTTCATCAATACCAGGTTCCCGATTTCCTGGTCAAAGAGTATGGACCTAACGTCATTGATGGAAAAGATACCGATGAGCTTGCCGTTCTTATCGACCACAGGGAAGTATTGTTGCTCACTGGAACTCAGTATTTCTCTGAACTGGCTAAAGGTCATGTCTTCCGGGATAAGCTGTACCCGCCTCAGATGCGGTAAGAGATCCCTTACCTTGATTGCAGCAAGGACATCAACAAGGAATTCACCCCTATGGGCGTTCGATGCTACCCTGTTTTGGACCTGTTTTATGTAGATGGTCCATCTACGGGAGACTAGGTAGGCAAGTGTGCACACGAGCATGCTGGGAAGTAATAAATGATAAGAATTGGTCATTTCACTAACGAAGATTATTGTGCTGATGGGGGCATTGGAAACAGCGGCAAAAAAACCAGCCATACCTACTACGACAAAGGCACCGGGGTGAGTCACCACATTTGGGATAAGGTGATTAAAGACTCGTCCCACTGCTCCTCCCAGGGCGCCGCCTATTACCACCGAAGGCCCAAAAACCCCACCGCTGCCTCCTGACCCAATAGAAAAGGAGGTGGTCAGGATCTTCCCAAGAGCAAGTCCCAAAAGGAAAAGTGTTGGGAGACGATTATCCAATGCCATCTGGGCATAGCCATAACCAAAGGCCAGAGTCTGGGGCAAAAAAAATCCGATGGCTCCTGTAAAGAGTCCCCCGATGGCGGGCTTGATATGATTAGGGATATTCATCCTCTGGAAGAGACCATGTATGCCATAGAAGGATTTTATGTAAATTATTCCGGCGCCCACCAACACAAAAGAAAGTATCGTATAAGGACCGAGCTCTAAGGGATTGCGAAATACAAAGTCTTGCGAGTTGAATAGAGAACCCCATCCGAAAAAAAGGCAAAATATGCAATATGCCACTACCGATGAGATACCTGCCGGGATTATGACTTCTGCTTCAAACTCGGGATCTCTGTATAGCACTTCAGCAGCAAACAAAGCACCTGCTAAAGGAGCCCGGAAAATACTTCCTATTCCTGCCCCTGTGCCTGCGGCGAGCATTATCCGCCTTTCTCTTTCGGTAAATTTCATTGCTGTAGCAAAGAAAGAACCAAATCCCGCTCCAATCTGCGCGATTGGGCCCTCACGGCCCCCTGAACCGCCCGAGGTAATGGTGAGGGCCGAGGCAATGGTTTTTACAATTGGAATCCTGGCACGAACGAAGCCCCCTTTGTTATGGTATGCGTCAATTGCTGCATCCGTACCATGTCCTTCTGCCTCCGGTGCAAAGGTGTACACGATCCAACCGCTAAATATGCCCCCGATAGCCGGTAAGAAAAAAAGAAGCCATCGATTAAAAGGAGTGCTTGTGGGAGGGAATAAATGAGCCTCGCCAGCC
>JALVSJ010000134.1 GCA_027024445.1 Desulfobacterales bacterium | reverse complement strand
AGAGGATAACTCCAGTGACGTGGAAATACAAAACTCATCCCCGCCAATAACGGCCACCCTCGTGTCTGAAGTTAGCACCCCGTACTTGGCCATTACATATGCAGCTTCCGGTAGAAAAATCCCGGGTCGGTCGTTTTCCGAAAAAACAAAAGGCTTACTCAACGCCCCTGTGGCAAAGATCGTCGCTTCCGGCCTCAAAAGGAAAACCGTCTCCTCATATGGCACCCTGGTCGACTCCTGACGGATTGCCACAACCAATCCGTCAGGATAAACAGCCGAGGCGATACACCTGCTCAGCACCGAGACATTTTCCATCTTTTTCACCCTGGTGCGCAGGTCCTCCACAAGTTCTAATTCCGCCTTACCGGTAATACAGG
This sequence comes from Desulfobacterales bacterium, assembly GCA_027024445.1. GTDB lineage: Bacteria > Desulfobacterota > DSM-4660 > Desulfatiglandales > Desulfatiglandaceae > B111-G9. Next base: position 1,660 of record JALVSJ010000134.1, on the reverse strand, counting down.
AGCCTCCTAACGAGATGTTTTCATCAACCAAGACTACCTTTACGCCAAATTTCCCGGCAAATTCTGCCGCACTCATTCCGGCCAGACCACCGCCGATTACTAGAACCTCAGGATGGAGGTATAAATGTCTGAATCTCGCTCCCGAACTTTTCACCTGGACCTCTGGCAGACCACCCGGAGAGCGCCTCAGAGACCTCAAAGCAAAGGGCCAAAGCCAGTGGGGCTTGTAGAAATACTTGTAGTAGAACCCAACGGGTAAGATCGAGGCCAATTTGTCTGACACCGCAAGTGGATCCCACTTCACATATCCTTGTGGCTCCACCCTCATACCCTGGCGAACGAGGGTCCTGCATGTTCGCACGTTCGGCCTTCCATCAACTGTCATCATGCATCTAGAGCACTCTCCACTTAAGCAGAACGGACCCCTCGGACGATGGTACTTGAATGACCTTGAAAATTCCCTGATGCCATGTCTCAGTAACGCCGTGGCTACCGTATCGCCCTCAAAACTACTAATGGGCTTACCCTTATAGAAAATGGTCAGTTCTCTTCGCCGATCTTGCATGTTTGCGGCCAATCGATCCATAGATATGTAATCCAGTCTACTCCGTCAAAATTTCATTCGTGCTTGTGTCCCTTTTCACCTTAAACCACGCCCCGCATCCCGCACTATGGCACCACCATTCCTCCTGTATACCACACGTGTTTTCAAAGAAATACAAATACTCACGCCAGGTTCTAAGATCAGCATCTGCATGTGGTGCCTTCTTGCTCTCATAGCCAAACCTGAATTCGTATGCGTCTCGTAGACCGCAGTTTGGGCACGGAATCTTGAAACCCATGGTAAATTACCTCAATCAACCTCTTACGAGTAAAGTTTCCGGAACCATCTCGGCCCTGTAGAAACGATCTATACCGAGATGCCTTATTAGTTCCGGTCTCTTGCCTGTGGCAATATACTGGGCCATTAACTTTCCACAGATAGGTGATGACTTGAACCCAAAATATCCCCATCCCACGTCCAAGAAGAGGCCTTCAACCTCACAGGTCCCCATTACGGGGCTTGAGTCCACAGTAAGGTCACACAGCCCTGACCAGCACCTCATGACTTTGATATGCGCAAGTTGAGGAAACAACTCCAGCATTCCGCTTGCCAGTTCCTGTACGAATTGAAAGGTGTTATACAGCTTATAAGTCTGCCAGGGATCCAGGTGGGCCCCCATAATCAGATCTCCTTTGAGAGACTGCTGGGCATAACAGAAATAGTGTTCCGAAATTATCACATGGTTCAGGAATGGTTTGACAGGTTCTGTTACAAGCGCCTGCAGGGGGAACGTTACCACAGGCAATTTTACCCCTGCCAGGCGGGCTACTTCAGAAGAGTATCCCCCTGCAGCAATCAAGATCACAGGTGTTGAAATCGTTCCTTCATTGGTAGTTACACCAGTGATCTTGCCGTGTCTCACCTGGATCCCACTAACTTCGACACCCTGACATATCCTCACCCCATTTCTTACACAGGCCTTTGCAAAACCCCAGAGTGCTGCATCATGGCGAGCTGTCCCAGCCGGAGGATGGTAGTATCCTCCTATGATAGGGAAAGGAGAATCCTGGCCAAGGTTTATGGAGGGGATCATCTTCTTGATCTCTTCCGGGCCCA
>JALVSJ010000133.1 GCA_027024445.1 Desulfobacterales bacterium | reverse complement strand
CCCTGTATCGGCATCCCGTCTCGACCAAGCCGAACTGGATGTTTCTCTCTTTCATCAAGGTGCCCAGGTTCAAATTCATGGTGTCAAAAAAAACGTGGCCTGCCGCGTCAATCCACTCATAATACCTCGGGTAGAATACGATACCCAGGGAATCCAGGTCTCCCCACATGATCCTTCTTTGAACAATACTTACCATATCTCCTACCAGACATCCCTATTCAAAAATAGCACTTACAAACTCTTCTGGGTCAAACGGCCTGAGGTCTTCAATCTTCTCCCCTATGCCTATGTAGCGCACCGGTAGCTTGAGCTGGTGAGAGATACCCACCACGATACCTCCCTTGGCGGTGCCGTCCAGTTTGGTGAGGATAATATCAGTGATCCCCAGGGCCTCGTTGAACATCTGAGCCTGTGAAATGGCATTTTGGCCAGTGGTTGCATCCAAAACGAGCCAGGTTTCATGGGGAGCGCCAGGGAGTTTCTTGCCTGCCACACGATACACCTTCTGGAGTTCATCCATAAGGTTTTTCTTGGTGTGGAGCCTCCCTGCAGTATCGATCAACACAACGTCAATGCTGCGCGAGAGCGCTGCTTCCAGGGCATCGAAGACAACGGCTGAAGGATCAGCCCCTGGTTTTTGCTTGACAAATTCCGTGCCCACTCGCTGGGACCATATTTCCAGTTGCTCAATTGCAGCCGCACGGAATGTATCGGCTGCCACGAGCATTACCCTTTTACCCTCTTGCTTGAAGAGGGCTGCGGCCTTTCCAATTGTGGTGGTCTTACCCACCCCATTTACCCCCACAACCATGATCACAAGGGGCTGGCCGGGCTCGGGGGATTTCCGCTCGGCAGGAGGGACCTTCAAGAACTCCAGGATCTGATCCCTTAGTGTTGCCTTTAGCTTTTCGGGGTCCTTCAATGCCTTCCGTGCTACCTTGTCCTCCACTATATCGATGAGGTCCTGAGTGGTTTCAACGCCAAGGTCGGAGGTGAAAAGGATCTCTTCCAGTTCCTCGAGCAGTTCGCCGGTGATTTCCTTTTTTCCAAGGACAATCCTGTCAAGTCTCCCGGCAATGCTGCTGCGCGTCTTGGAAAGTCGTTCCTTAAGCCGGGTAAAAAATCCCTTTTCCTCTTTTTCAGGTGACACAGGCGCGGTGTCGGCATCCTTATTCTTTGAACCAAAAAGTTTCATACGTTGCAGGTCTTCCTCCTTTGTATCGATGTATTGTATCAACGGAGCATGGTGAACGGGCACACAGTGGGTACCGTCTAGCAGGCAGTAGGTGGGGGCTGTTGGGATTCTGATTTGATTCGTTCAATGTCCACTGACACGATCTTGGATATTCCCGCCTCTTCCATTGTGACCCCGTAAAGCCGATCAGCGATTTCCATGGTCTTACGGTTGTGTGTAACCAGGATAATTTGGGAGGATTTGTTGATCTCCTTGAGCAGTTCATTGAACCTGTCAATATTTGCCTCGTCAAGGGGGGCATCCACTTCGTCAAGGAGGCAGAATGGGCTTGGCTTTATCAAGTAAATGGAGAAAAGCAGTGCCATTGCCACCAGGGCCTTTTCACCCCCTGAGAGCAGCCCCATATGGCTGAGTTTCTTTCCTGGGGGCTGGACCTCAACAAGGACTCCGCTATCCAGGGGCCTGGACTCGTCGGTGAGCTTCAGTCCTGCTGTGCCACCATTGAATAGGATGGGAAAGACTGTCTTCAGTTTTTCATCAACCTGCCGGAATGTTTCCCTGAACTTGTCCAGTGATGTCTTGTTTATCTTACTGATGGCCTTTCTTAGCGATTCGATAGAATTGATCAGGTCTTCCCTCTGGCCCTTGATGAATTCATGTCGTTCCTTAAGGGCTTCATGCTCCTTGATAGCCGCAAGGTTCACCTCCCCTAACTTTTGCTTGAGTTGTTTCTTGTCTTCAATGTCCTGGCGAAGCTCTGCCTCTGAGAATTCCTCCACGCTCAGGTCCTGGTATATGGCTGGGAGGTCAACATCATATTTCTCTCTGGCCATATCGGCCAGG
>JALVSJ010000132.1 GCA_027024445.1 Desulfobacterales bacterium | reverse complement strand
ATTCACAGGTACCCTGCCTGCATTGCCACTTTGATTGTCCACATAGCCCTTGGTAGCCACATCCTGGACAGAAACCGGATCCGCCACATTTGTGATGCGATGGTTTACGACATCCAGATCACCATTGATGGTTCCATTTCCCTGCACATTCAATGAACCGCCCAGCACCTGTCCACTGAACAAAGCAGCCAATATGGCAAGTGACATTACACTGATCAAATTGGTACAGACTTTCATAACAAGCTCCTGTAGTTCATATACGTATTTCAAAGGTTGTGAATTTCCTGTGGATAAGTACTCAGGAAACCAGCTTTTCCCTGCGATCTCTGCTGGTTTATTGTAGTCATTGATTTGCTTTGCAAATATGAAGATTCCATAACGATTTGCTGATGAAGAACCCTCTATATGTGAAAAAAACGTCATGATTGTCCGGGTTTGTGATTTAATCCCCTGACTGCATAAAGACTTTGGCCAGGAATGTAGAAAAAACCATGTTGTATCGCTTCGGCAGCTATGAAGTTGATGTCCTTAACTGTCGCCTTTCAGACCATGGTAATACGGTGCCAATTGAGCCACAGGTATTTGATTTACTTACCTATCTCATTTCCAAACGCAGCAGAATGGTTCCACGCCAGGAGCTTTTTGATGCTATCTGGCAGGGGCGGGTCGTGTCCGACACTTCGCTCAACAACCATATAAAGAGCGCCAGGAAGGCTGTGGGTGACAACGGGCAGCGGCAACAAATCATCAAGACCATTCATGGAAGAGGTTACCGGTTCATCGCGGATGTTGAGGAACTGCCTGATGGTTTACCTGAAAAGTCTCATTCATCCAGAAAAACCGTTGCCGTGCTGGCATTCTCCGACTTGAGCCCCGAAAATGACCAGGAATATTTTTCGGATGGAATCAGTGAAGAACTGATCAATCTGCTGAATAAAATTCCACAACTGAAAGTGATCAGCCGGACCTCTTCGTTTTCTTACAAAGGAAAAAACAAAAGTATCAAGGAGATTGCCGGTGACCTTGGAGCAAGCCATATATTGGAAGGAAGCGTGCGCAAATCCGGTAACGATTTGCGCATAACGGCACAGCTCATCCAGGCTTCTGACAGTACTCCCCTGTGGTCTGAAACGTACCGGCATACCATGGATGATATTTTCAAGACGCAGGATGTCATCGCCGGGTCCGTCACGAAACATCTAAAGCTCACCCTTTTCGGCGAGCTCTCCAAAACAACACCCACTAACCCTGACGCCTACACACTGTATTTGCAGGCAAATCATTTACACCAGAAGTTTACCGATGAAGCCAGCAAGGAGGCGGAAGACAAAGTAATACAATCGATTGCGATTGACCCAACCTATGCACCTTCCTGGCTTTTATTGAGCAGAATAATATTCAGGGCGACTTCTTATCTCTACCAGAAACCGTTTTCAGATGGACTGAAATCGGCAGAAGAAGCAGTGCGTAACGCTCTGGCACTAGACAGTAACAATGCCAGATCATACGCACAGCTTTCTTTGATAAATATTATGAATTGGGACTTTGAATCTTCGATCTTCAATATAAACAAGGCTATGGAGCTGGATTCAAATGATTCTGAAATCGTCAGCATTGCAGCACATAACGCCATGGATCTGGGGAGACTGGATGAGGCCATCGAATTGCTCTCGAAAGCAATTCGTATGGATCCATATTTGGCGATCAACTACTATAATCTTGGCATTGTGTACAGCTGGCTATGCCGTTTTGAAGACGCCCTGAACGCCATCGACAAATACAATCGTGTTAGTCCAGATGCCGCCCTTCAGCATACTACCGTCAGTTTTATACTGCTGCGACAGGGAAGGTATCAAGATGCCTTGGCAGAATCAGAAAAAGAACCGCACGAATTCTGGAAGCTATATACGCAGCACTGCATTTTTCTTGCTTTGGGACAAAAAAGAAAAGCCGATACCTTGTTGAAGGAATTCATCCGGCAATACAGCCAAACACACCCGACTACTCTGGCCTACTTGTATGCCTGCAGAGGGGAAGAG
>JALVSJ010000131.1 GCA_027024445.1 Desulfobacterales bacterium | reverse complement strand
AGGAAGAGCTGCCCATCCCAAAACTAAACCCATCAGGCCGTTCAGGATTAGATGAACACTCGAAGGCCCTAAGGGTACATGAATAAGAGACGCGACAAAGAACGTCGAAGCAAACACAGCCACCTCCGGCACCTTATCGTAGTCCATCTTTTTCAGACCAGCTGTTGCGCCGGAAAAGGCCAAAACTCCTCCAGCCAATAGAACTGGTGCTGACAAAACTCCTTCCGAGATATGCATAAACTCCCTTCTAAGAAACAGGTAACATCTTAGCCCAGCTCAAACCACCTACCTAGGGTCGAGGCCCTTTCAAACAACTGAACTGATACAAAAGAGCAAGCTCCAAAACAAAAAGGCCACAAAAGCTGTTCAGCCTACAGACTGAAAACGGCCTTCGTGACCTCTATAGTTTCTTTCAGAACATGGTGTGCTTGAGCTTCTTGCTCAATGCTGACTGTCCTGTACCAAAGGCAAAAACTGGTGTCAAGATTTTTTTGGCCTCGATTGAAAATACCAAAGTGGTGCTTAAATTATATTATAGTCTAAAGGAGAACTTATGGGCACTGCATGCAAACAAATAAAGAGAAGACATCTCAATAAACCTATATCCATCTTGCATAGTGACGAGGCGCTGGATTTCCAGGCCGCAAAAGATCTGGCATTTAAAGCTACCAGACAACATGGCATTGAGCCAATGTTGCTGGCCTGGTTTGACAGTAAGAGACAAAAATATTCCCCGCCGGTTGAGTGTTGTGGTGAAGACAAGCCCTCATGGCTTATTTATGCAGAATCAAGGGGTGGGGATATAATAGTGAACATAAATGATTTAGACTATGTTTTCATTTTTTGCGATTCGCCCCCGGCTTCAACCTAGGACCATTGTTTATGAAGTAATATTGAGGTGATTAACATGAACAGCGATTACATATTTTTTCGATGTACCAAGTGCGGCGCGAAGAATAGGATACCAAAACACAGAATTACAGACAGGCCTCGCTGCGGTAAGTGTCACGCATATCTCCATGTGCCCAATGGCAAGCCAGTGGAAGTGTCTGATGCCACTTTTGACCAAGAAGTCCTTTCGTACCCTGGCCCAGTTGTGGTCGACTTTTGGGCGCCTTGGTGCGGTCCTTGCCGCATGGTAGCCCCTGTTTTGGAAGAACTAGCCTCTCAATACAGTGAGAGGGCAAAAGTAGTAAAGCTCAATGTGGACGAAAATCCCATTACGGCATCCAGATATCAGATTCAGAGCATTCCTACAATGCTCTTTTTCAAAGGTGGGAAGCTCATGGACAGGGTTGCGGGGGCATTGCCAAAAGAACAGATTGAAGCCCGACTACGTAGCATTCTGTAATATTATGTCGCTTCTTTAAGATAAATACTGGGTTTCACATAGCTCAGAGAATGAGTGATTCCGGTGAGACTTTCCGCACCTCCTATGATAAAATATCCCCCCCATTTAAGGGCCTTGAACAGCCTGTTTACCACAAATTCCTTTGTTTGGCGATTAAAGTAAATTAGGACATTTCTGCAAAAGATGACATCAAACGCTTCAATGGGGACCTGCCCCTTCAAGAGATTGAAGCGCTTAAATGTCACCATCCCCCTCAATTGCTCTTTTACCCTTACATAACCCTCCCACTTGCCAACTCCTTTTTCAAAATACTTTTTTAAGATTTCTTTATTAATTGATTTGACTTTTTCTAGGGGATAGATTCCAGCTTTAGCCTTTTTCAGAACATTTATGGAGATATCAGTTGCCAAAATGGTCGGTTTAAAACCTCGTTCCAGACAGTAAATGGCTATGGAATAGGGTTCCTCTCCACTTGAGCAGGCAGCGCACCATATGGTGGCGTGTTTCTCTTGCAAATATTCAAAGTGATGGGATTCCCTGAAAAAATATGTGTGGTTTGTGGAAACGGCGTCAAGAAAGTTTCTGAGCTCATTTTCGTCTCGTTCAATGAGCAAGAGATACTCTTTCACAGAGTTGATACCTGTAGCCCTAAGCCTCTTGCCGAGCCTCGCCTCTAGGAGACTTTTCTTGCCTTCATGAAGGTTTATGCCCGAGAGCTTATACACTAGAGCACTTAGGATCTGGAATTCCTTTCGACTGAGTTCCATCGTGTGTCTATCCTTAGTGGTTTTAGGGATTCCGAACCAACTAATTTATCGGCAGTGGTGGCTTAACTCATTAATGTGACTATACCTTCTCCTTGCATGGCCCAATGAGTTGTGATAAACACCATATCATTATGAATCTTTTGCCGGAGGCGGCCGGGATATTGTGAAAATAATCAGCAACACCATTACCCTTAGAAGCACCGGGGGAACTGATATTTTTGATATCACTCAGGCGGTCCGAAATGAAATAGAGTCAACAGGGATCCGCGAGGGAGCTGTCACCTTGTTTATACCTGGTTCAACTGCTGCTCTTACTACCATTGAGTATGAGACCGGGGTGATAAACGACCTTCGGAAAGCAATAGAGAAGATTGCACCCAGTGACATTTACTATGAGCACAATGAAAGGTGGGGGGATGGCAACGGTTACTCCCATGTCAGGGCAGCTCTTTTGGGCCCTTCCTTGCATATTCCAATCATTCGGGGTAATATGACGTTGGGAACATGGCAGCAAATTGTAGTCCTGGATTTTGACAACCGGCCTCGTAACCGAAAAGTTATTGTTCAGATCGTCGGAGAAAAATGAGAGCCCGATGATTAGCAAGGCGGTGGAAAACCTCAGCGTTATGGATAGGCCAGAGCAAAAGGTTGTCGTAGGACCAGGATGAATAAGTTCTACAGGAGATTCTTGTACGGGTGTAACAGTGCCTGAGCAGGACAAAAGCCAAAATCTCGGGAAATTTCCAGCACTTAATATACCGGACTCCTGAGGTTTTGGCTGTTTGTATTTGTAAATAAGGAAACCCGTTGGACAATGAATCAGAAACAAATCATCTTTGACAAGCAGAAGCTCTCAGAAGGAGTCGAGCGAAAAAGCATCACATTCTCTGACCCTGAGCTTCTGAGGGCCCTTTGCGGCCAGGGCAACTCCCATTTGCGCATGATTCAGGAGCGCCTGGCCGTGAACCTTTACCTTCGAGGCAATGTGATAACCATTGAGGGGACAGATTGGGAAATCGAGCTTTGTGAAACCTTGCTGAACCAGCTTTACGATCTATTGAAATCCAGATTCCCGTTATTCCCTGATGACGTAGACTATTCAATTAGAATTTTAGGTCATGACAAATCTGTCAATCTCAAGAAAATTTTCAAAGACGAAGTTTTTATATCATCAAAGAAAAAAATCATAACCCCTAAGACCATCAACCAGAAGGAATACATAGACGCCATCAGGAGATTTGACATTGTCTTTGGCATAGGCCCGGCCGGGACCGGGAAAACATATCTTGCAATGGCCATGGCCATTGCTTCCCTCTTGAAAAAGCAAGTCAACAGGGTTGTTCTGGCCCGTCCAGCAGTGGAGGCCGGGGAACACCTGGGATTTTTGCCAGGGGATTTATATGAGAAGGTGAATCCCTATTTGAGACCTCTTTATGACGCTTTGCACGATATGATGGATTTTGACAGTGCCTCTAGGCTTATTCAACAGGGGGTTATTGAGGTTGCTCCGCTGGCTTTTATGAGAGGGAGAACATTGAATGACTCATTTGTGATCTTGGATGAAGCCCAAAATGCCACCTCAGAGCAAATGAAAATGTTCTTGACCAGGCTGGGTTTTAGTTCAAAAGCCGTAATTACCGGAGATGTTACTCAGACAGATCTTCCAGAAGGGAAGATCTCCGGGCTTATTGAAGCACGAGACATATTAAGCCACATAAAAGGCATTCGTTTTGTGAACTTTTCAAAGGAGGACGTTATTCGCCATCCGCTTGTTCAGGAAATAATAGAGGCTTACGAAAATATGGAAAATAAGAGGCGGGGTGGCGAGGTCTGAGGATATGAACGACAAGAAACCGCCCAAGAAACACAGGAACCCACGGGCTGTCAGGAAACAGGAACCAGAGCGCCGTATTCCTATTAAGTCCGAAGCCCCTGCTGTTACATCCAATAAATACGAATTGACCAAATGGGCGTTGATCACGATCATGAGTATCTTGTTTGCGATTCTCCTTTATCCAGGGCTTTTGAGCAAGCCAAAACAATACAAGCTGGGAGACATAGCCGAAAGGGACATAAAAGCAACCCACGATTTTCTTATTGAAGACGTCACCCTGACAGAAAAAAATCGCCTGAAGGCCGTAAGAGAGGCGCCGCCAGTCTATGATTTTGATCCTTCTGGATCTGACGCAATTGGCAGAATTAGAAATGCATTTGCAGAGGCTAGAAAGGCATTGGAATCCAGGAACAACACTGAAGATTCTCAAGCTGTTGCGCCAGAGGCTTCCGCAGAGAGTGTTACCACTGCCCACGCATTTTCCAGGGAGCGGTTCTCAGAACTCCTTGGCCTTAACGTTGATGACCCAATCTTCGAGGTATTGAGGAAAAGCAAGTTCCCGCCAGAGGTAGAAAATTTGACAATAAAGCTCCTAACTCTTGTATTTCACAGGGGTATACTCCTCAATAAGCCCAGCTTGACAAGGCGTGCTTCCCACGGAGTAATTCTTCACAATATCCTTACAGACAAGGAGATCAAGCTCAATGAAGTAGATAGATTTATTGACCTGGACGAAGCAAAACGCCTCCTAACAAAACAATGGAAGAAAGTTGAAAGCCCACTGCTACCGCCCGAACTAAAAGAAGTTAGTTTGAAGTTAGCCCTGTCTCTTTTGACCCCAAATGTCACTTTCAACAAGAGAGAAACGGAGATCCGAAAAGAGTCAGCCCGCAAAGCCGTCAAGCCCGTTTATTTTAAGGTCAAAAAAGGGGAGATGATTGTCCGGGAAGGAGAGCCTATACGCAAGGAACATCTACTCAAATTGGCAGAAGAATACAAGCACCTCAGTAAAGATAAATTTCTGGGGCACATACCTGCGATGGCTGTACTCATCGGATTTCTTCTTTTCTCTTTTTATTTGGTCACCGCGCCCGCAACACAACGGGGCACACCCAAGAAAAGGGATTTGGTTTTCCAAAGCTTGGTCCTCACCGTATTCTTTCTTTTGGCCATTGTGGCCAATTTTATAGCCTCGGAAGTGGCAAGAGGTTTCCCTTTCCTCACTTCTAGGGCCCTTATATTTGCTATCCCCATTGCAAGCGGACCCATGCTCATCTCACTGTTTCAAGGATTAAGGGTTGCTGCTGGATTTTCTGTCCTCCTCTCTGTTCTTACTGCCCTGGTATTAGGGGGGAAGGTAGAATTCTTTGCTTACTTCCTTGTTGGTAGCTTGCTTGCAGCCCATGGTATGAAGGACTGCAGGGAAAGGGGTCAATTCATAAAGACGGGCTTAAAAGTTGGGCTTGCAAATACCGTGATGGCCCTCGCCATTGAGACCCTTCATGGCTTCTTTTACACTGTTGAACCACTAGTGGCCTCTGCTACGGCCTTTTTTGGAGGCATCCTCGTGGCCGTTATTACCACCGGGAGTGTTCCATTAGTGGAAATGGCCTTTGGCTACACAACCGACATAAAATTGCTGGAACTCGCCAGTCTTGACCAGCCTTTACTGAGAGAACTTATGGTTCAGGCTCCGGGTACTTATCACCATAGTGTTATTGTAAGCCAAATGGTTGAAGCTACCGCCGAGGCCATAGGAGCAAATCCTCTTCTTGCAAAGGTTGCAGCCTACTACCATGACATTGGAAAGATGAAAAAACCCCTGTATTTCATTGAAAACCAAATTAATGGTCAAAACAAGCACGAAAAACTTGCCCCTTCCATGAGCAGCCTGATTCTAATTTCTCATGTTAAAGATGGGGTAGAACTGGCTGCCAGGTATAAGCTGGGTCAGCCTATCATTGACATAATTCGTCAGCATCACGGTACGAGTCTCATTACCTATTTTTATGAGAAAGCAAAGGAACAGGCTGAGAATCGTTCTGATAAAGCCATCCCCGTCAAAGAGGAAGATTTCAGGTATCCTGGCCCAAAGCCCCAGACCAAAGAGGCGGGACTTGTAATGCTAGCTGATGCTGTACAGGCCGCCTCCAAGACCCTTGTTGACCCTACGCCTGCTAGAATTCAGGGACTTGTACAAAAGATAATCAACAGGATTTTCTCAGACGGCCAACTCGATGAATGTGAATTGACTCTGAAAGATCTTCACCAAATTGCCAAGATCTTCAACAAGATACTTAGCGGAATTTTCCATCAACGCATAGAATATCCAGAGCCTTTGCTCAAAACTTCTGGAGGTAAAAAGGCTGGTAATGGAAGTATTGATCAAGCGGGAGCAACAGTTTCCAGGGCCCAGCGATCAGACGATAAAACAAAAAATGGAGACAGTCTTAAACGTCTTGGG
>JALVSJ010000130.1 GCA_027024445.1 Desulfobacterales bacterium | reverse complement strand
ACCAGTAAGTAACTTGTGGGCATAGGCCTGATGCCCAACGTCCCATATTATCTTGTCCCTAGGGGCCTCGAACACATAGTGCAGGGCAATGGTAAGCTCAACAACCCCAAGACTGGGGGCCAAGTGCCCACCTGTACATGACACGGTTCTTATTATCTTATCCCGTATCTCCTGGGCCAGATCCTCAAGTTCTTTCAGGTTAAGTTTTTTGAGATCCGCGGGCGAATCTATTTTCCCTAAAAAATGGTATTCCTGATCTTCTTTCATTTTTTCCTTCTTACAATATAGTAAGCTATCTCACGCAATGGATCAGCTTTATTATCAAATGTGCTGAGAGCAGTCACTGCCTCGCCAACCAGCGTGTTCTGAATCTTCTTGGATCTGGATATACCCATCAAGGAGGGGTAGGTGGCCTTGCCTTTTCTCTCGTCACTTCCCGTTGGCTTGCCCATAGCTTCCGGATCTCCTTCTACATCCAGCAGATCGTCAGATATCTGGAAAGCCAACCCTATTGCCTTACCATAGGCCCGCAAGGCACGTACCTGATCGTTGCTGCCCCCCCCTATTATGGCTCCACACACCACTGATGCTGTTATAAGAGCGGCAGTCTTATGCATATGAATAAAATCAACCAGGTCTTTGCTCGCCTCCTTACCCTCGGCCTGAATGTCTGCAACCTGGCCTGCAACCATCCCTCTGTACCCTGCGGCCTCTGCCACAATCTCCACTACTTTTACTATGGCCTCAGGCGGTATTCCCCTAACTGCCTCGGGAGAACACATTAGCCGAAAGGCCTCGGTTAGAAGTCCATCACCGGCAAGCAGGGCCACTGCCTCTCCAAACACCATATGGTTAGTGGGAACACCACGGCGCAGCTCATCATCGTCCATGACTGGAAGGTCATCATGTATGAGGGAGTAAGTATGGATGTACTCTAGGGCGCAGGCCGTCGGAAGAACAGGGTCCACCGACCCTCCTACTGCTTCCGCGGATGCAAGGCAAAGGATGGGCCTCAAGCGCTTTCCACCAGCAAACAGGCTGTAACGCATGGCCTTTATCAGGTCCCCGGCAGGACCCTCGCTCTCAGGCAAATACCGCTCCAGAGCCTGATCAATTATCCTTTTCTTTTCACCAAGATACTGTTTGAGATCCATTTTCGCCAGGCTGAAATCCCCAAAAAAAAATTGAGTTCTTTTCATTGAATGCTATTGGCCGTTCTGTTCTCCGTTCTCCGGCACCTCTAAGGGCTTCTGAACATACTTTCCGCTGTCTTCCTTGATCAGAATGCTTACCTTTTTCTCTGCTTCCTCCAGCTTCTTGGAGCAAAATTTGGCAAGCTTCATTCCTTCTTCAAAGGCCTTTATGGAGTCTTCAAGAGATAACTCTCCACTTTCCAAAGATTGTACTATCTCCTCTAATCTCGCCATTGCATCTTCGAACTTTGTGGTAGACATTACCAACTCCTGGTCAGTGGTGTCCAAAATCGGCGTAGGTTCAAGGAACCAACCTAATAAACTCAACAGCTTATGGGCTCAGAATCAGGGTTTAAATAAGGTTTCGCAGTTGAGTCTATCTTGGCAGGAAAACGGCATATTCCCTTCCTGTCTGACGCCAGGCAGGCGCTACGCTCGCTGCGCCATCCGTGGCTCCGCTCCCGCCACAATTCTGGCGGGCAGGCACTGCGGATCAGGCACTCAGTCATGCAAGCACTGGATTGTCATTTCGAGGAGCCTTGGCGACGAGAAATCTTAAGATTTCTCCCTGCGGTCGAAATGACATTGGAAGAACCGAGGAATAAGCTAAAAACTGAGTGCCTGATGACGCCGCTCTGGGAACATCCCCTGCCTATTGCTAAAAACCGATTTTGGACAGGTTTGGCTCCTGGTATAAGTCTAAACATTTCTGTCTTTCGGTGTCAACGAAGCGATGCGCAAGCCCAATTCTACTTGTTATCTTTCCATGGGAACTGATTTTCTGCAGTTTCCTTTGTCTCGCAAGTTATGGAGCCCTTCGCCAGGATCACCCCGACCTCATCACCTTT
>JALVSJ010000129.1 GCA_027024445.1 Desulfobacterales bacterium | reverse complement strand
TTTTCAAAGTCAGCCATGGACATGGGCCCTTCCTTTCCAAGTACCTTAGCTGGTATTCCAATACCGGCACAATTGACTGCAATGTGAAGAGTTCCAAATTTTTCCACTGCCTCATTGATTGTAGTCTTCACATCTTCTTCATCAGCGACATTGGTCCTCAAAAAGAGGGCATTGGAACCAATTTCGGACGCAATTTGCTCGCCTTTATCGCTGGCAAGATCCGCGATAACAACCCTGGCTCCATTGTCGGCAAACATCCTCACGCAAGCCTCTCCGAGACCAGAGGCTCCACCCGTAACTATGGCAACACATCCCTTAACTTCCATCTACCCAACTCCTATTCAGATATATCTTTTTCCTTTAGCCTTTCACCTCAAGTCTTACACCCTTTCCTTGAATTCTTCCCCGAGAAGGCCTTCGGGTCTCACAAGCAGCACCAGTATAATAATCAAGAATGCGAAGGTATTTTTGAAAGCCACCGAGATATAGGCACCTGCCAGGCTCTCAGACACACCTAGAATAAGTCCACCCACAATGGCTCCCGGAAGACTGTTGAGTCCACCCAGGATGGCCGCAGCAAATCCCTTGAGGAAGGGCTCAAGCATGAAAAAAGGATCCAGCAAAAGGGCAGGGGCGAGGAAAAGCCCTGCGAGGACACCCAGGAATGCAGCCAGCCCCCAGCTCAAGGCCAAGATCTTTCTTGTAGGTATGCCCATCGTCTGTGCAGCGGGAAGGTTTTCTGAAGTGGCCCGCATGGCAAGACCAATTCGTGTCTTCTGGATAAGGAGGTAAAACAGCACACTTGCAACAATACCAACTACTAGGGTCCCAAGGCTAAGTTGATCGAAGATGAGAGAACCCAGTTGGTAAGTGGTGGCTTCAGATAGGGGAAAGGGGAACATCTGGGGCTCGGTTCCGCCGAAATATGAGATGGCCCCCTCTAATATAAGACCAAATCCCAATGTCAGGATTATCTGGCCTAGTTGGGTGGCTTCTCGTCTCTGGGCAGGGATAAGCACGCAATAGTAGAATACAACAGCAATTAGAAACCCAAACAGCAAGCCAAGGCCAGAAGAGAGCCCAAAGGGGATCTGCATGCCCATCATTATAAAGGCAAAGAAGGTCCCTGCAGTTGCCATGTCTCCATGGGCGAAATTCAAGACACGGTTGGCTCGATAAATGAGGGCGAGGCCAAGTGCGACCAATGCATAAATGCTGCCCGATGCCAAGCCGGAAATTACATATTGTAAGAATCTCATAAATCAGCTCCCAGAACTAACGGCTTCGAAGAAAGTCCATCTGTGCCGTCTCGCTTAATGACTTTCTGTGAATTTATCAAATATAGTGCTTTCCCTTGCTTCCTGCCTCCTGACTTCTAGCTCCTAACTCCTACTGCTTTTAGATCCTTTATCCTTGTGCCTGCCGCCCTATGGGCGGGCAGCCGACCGCTGATAGCTGAAAGCAGATAGCTTTATTGCCTCCTACCTAAATGGCCAGTTCCTGAAATAGAGCCGCATCTTGAACCACCGCCCATATAGTCCCAGAGGTTCAAAAATCAAAATAATCAGGATCGTGACCCCGTAAACTACCGGAACCAATTCCTTGTAAGCACTGAGCAACTGCGGCACCAATATCACAAAGGCTGCCCCCATTATGGATCCTTCCACCGAGGCCAGGCCCCCGATTATCACGGCAACAAACAAAGTTATTGATTCCATGAAGGTGAACATATTGGGCTCGAGATAACCCATGAAAAGCCCATAAAGGGCACCCTGAACCCCGGTATAAAACGAGCTAATGAAAAAAGATAGCAGCTTGTAACGGGTGAGGTTCACACCTATTACTTCTGCTGCTATGTCGTTGTCCCTTATGGCAATAAAGGCCCTACCCATGTAAGAGGAGACAATGTTGTAAGTGAGCAGGGTAAAGATGGCAGCAATGAGAAAGTAAAAATAGTAGTTGAAGTTGATCGTGGAAAGGCCAAACAGGGGCTTCATTTTTTGAATCACGAGGCCCATTCGACCACCGGAAAGCAGTGTGGAGT
>JALVSJ010000128.1 GCA_027024445.1 Desulfobacterales bacterium | reverse complement strand
CCATAACAGATGTCATACCAGGGGTAACATTAACCCTTCTGGATGCGGACTCTGATACAACCATCACGTTGAATATAGACCGTGATATTGATGGCCTTATGGATAAGATAAGTGACTTTGTTGACGCGTATAACGAGGTGGCCTCTTACATTCATCAGCAGCAGTCATATGATGAGGAAAAGCAAGAACCTGGCGGGATTCTATTTGGGGATGGAACCTTGTTTTCAATTCAATCACAACTGAGTTCCGTGGTTGTTGGAAGTATTTGGGGTGTTGATTCTGACTTTTCCACTCTAGCGCTGGCAGGAATCACTGTAGACAAAGAGGGCCAACTGAGCATAGACACTGACAAGCTCAGAGGGTATCTCCAAACAAATTTTAATGACATAAGATACTTATTTACGGCTAGTGGGATAACAAGTGATGGCACTCTTGAATACATCAGCCATACAAGGGACACAAATCCCGGCGAATATACGGTCAATATAACTCAAGTAGCAACTAAGAGCACAGCAACCAGTGACACAGCCGTAGATTCTACCCTCGGAAGTAATGAAACCATTACAATCACGGATGGAACAAGAACAGCAACAATAGACCTCACTAGCTCAATGACAATCACTGATATTATTAATGCTATCAACACAGAGCTTGATTCTGTCTATACCCAAAGACTTGTGGGATCAGAATCCCTTTATGCTGATTCCTCCCAGAGCCAAGTAATTACATCGAGTACCACATGGGATAGTATTTACAATGCTTCAGGACAATCTGCTAATCTTCAGAATGGAGACGTAATATCTTTCACTGGTACAACCCGAAATGGTTCCTCCATTTCAGGCAGCTACACCATTTCCGACGTTTCGTCAGATACGATTCAAGGGCTCATCACTGCTATTCATGAGGCCTATGGTAATGATGTAACGGTATCGATTGATGGTAATGGAAGAATCGTCGTGACTGACAAATACGAAGGGAATAGCCAGCTCAGTCTGACCATAGACGAGCCATCTGATAGAAATTTAGACTTTGGAACTGTTCTCACAACAAATAGCGGTGGTCAAGAAGGTCGATACAGCATGGATATCACCGCCTCAAACGACGGAAGCAACCATCTCGTTCTGGCCTACGACGCTTACGGTAGTGGCCACAGCTTCACAATCTCGGAAACGGCTGATCTCTTATGGACAGGTGGAGACCAAACTGTGGACAATGGTCAAGATGTTGCTGGAACCATAAATGGTGAATCAGCGACTGGCAATGGTCAAGTACTTACAGGTGATGATGACCAGCCGAATGTGGCGGGTCTGTCGGTTCGTTACACAGGCACCGATACCGGTGACATTGGAACAATAAAATTTATCACAGGTGCTGCCGAAGAGTTCGATCGTGTACTGTTCGGAATCACTGATCCCTACGAAGGCTATCTTGCATACAAACAAGACTCTCTTCAAGGTACCATAAAACAACTCGAGGATAGAATAAAACAGATGGAAGAGCGGCTAGACCGAAAAATGGAGCAAATGGTCAACCAATTTGTTGCTATGGAAAAAGCCTTGTCAGTTATTCAAAGCCAAAGTCAGTGGCTAACGGGTCAAATAGAAAGCCTATCTTCTGGATGGCGATATTAATTAGATAGAAGGGCTAAGAAATGTTTAGAGGCTAAGAGCTAAAACACGACGAGGAGGAACAATAGACAATGATTTATGGCAACAAGCTGTCACAGTACAAAAGGACAAATGTGGAGACTGCCAGTGGGATAGAACTTGTTGTGATGTGTTACGAACATGCTATACGCTTCCTCAGAGAAGCTAAAGAGCACTATGAGAACGAGGAATATTTGGAGAAGGGACGGGCACTTCAGAGGGCACTGGACATTATTAATGAACTCAAGTGCAGCCTTGACTTCGACAGAGGTGGCGAGATAGCGAACAACCTGGACTCTATCTACAACTTCCTCATAAAAAGCCTCTTGCACGCAGATATACAAAGGGATTTGCATATATTTGATAGTGTTTCTGAGATTCTCAGTGAGTTGAAAGAGGCCTGGGAATCCATTATCCACAAGTCGCTTCCTTCTGAACAGGGTCAACAAGACTTCGACGGATCAGGGTTAGATAAGCCTTTAACAATCCATGGGGGAGTGGCCGTGTGATTGCAATGAACATGACCAAGCACTCAGGAGGGAAACTATGGGAGTGTCAGGGCTGACGCAAATTCAAAAATTAAGCGGCACCGATAAAAGCGCCTCAATGGAAGCAGCTTTCCAGGGAAAGGTTGATCAAAAAGTTTATTTGCCCGGAAACACGTCTAAGGTAGACCGTATGCAAGAAGTCTCAAGCAACAGGGATAACGCCACCACTGAAAAATTACAGCGTATAGCCAGGGCAATGAAGAAATACGTTGAGTCGATTCAGAGGGACCTGCGTATTGAAATAGACAAGGAGACAGACACGGTAGTGATTCAGGTAATTTCAAAGAACGATGGAAAGGTCATCAGGCAGGTCCCACCGGAAGAACTACTGAAAATAGCTGCTAAAATCGAGGAAATGATAGGCGTTCTTCTTGACAAAAGTGCCTGATTATTATTTTCGAATTCTTATTGGTAGCCTGGAGAAGTACATGGCAGGGGCACGGACCTCATAAGCATTTAAGAAAGCAACATCTTTCTGTCATCTAGATGACTATGTCATATAAGCTTCTTATCGTGGACGATGATACTGACTTGCTTTCCATATTGGGAGAGATATTCAGCGAGGAGGGCTATGTGGTCAATACATGCTCAGATGGCATGGAGGCAATTGCGAAATGCCGCGAGATCTCCTATGACTTGATCATTGCTGACATTATGCTCCCTGGTGCAACCGGTATAGAAATTCTTAGGGAAGTGAGAAAGATCAGACCCGAGACTATGGTCATTCTTATTACTGGTTATGCCTCACTAGAGACAGCTATCAATGCAATACGGGAAGGCGCGTACGACTACATTACAAAGCCCTTTAAACTCGAGCAGATTAAACTCGCCGCCAGAAATGCCTTTGAAAAGATAGCATTAATCAATGAAAACAAACAATTATTAAAAAAACTTGAAAAGGCATATGAAGAGCTTCACCTTGTGAAACAGATAATAGGGGCTAACGGCAGTCCTGATGAACGGTCAAATATCTCTTCTGAAAATTCGGAAAAAACACTTATTTCCAATGATCTCACTCCGCTTTTAATCACGGGACAAGTCAGGCAATCCTCGGAATCATTCGTAAATGACCTAGAGCGCATTTCGACACTACGAGATAAAGGACTGATTACTACGAGGGAATTTGAAATTTGCAAAGCCAAGCTCTTCCAAAACTTAAGATAGCATCCTCGGCAGAGCCTGAACTTCGAGCACTGTCTGTCTTGGTGGTAGATGATGAGGGCCTAATTAGGGAAACTCTAACCGCATATTTGTATCATCTTGGAGTGAGACATGTAGATACCGCTGCTAACGGTAAAATGGCAATAGATGCTCTGGAAAATATGGCCTATGATTACATATTCATGGACCTTATGATGCCCGAAATGGACGGCATGGAAGTGCTAACTTATCTGAACAAGACTGGCATTCCCACTGCTGTGATTGTTATGACCGGGTACCCGTCCATGGAAAAAGTCATTGAAGCAATGAGGCACGGAGCTTCGGATTTCTTGGTAAAGCCTTTCAGACTTCAAGATGTAAAAGTTTCTATGGAGAGAATTCATAGGCTCCATGCGCTGATGGAAAAAAATTGGGCACTAAACCAAGAATTGGAGCAAAAGAAACAAGTAGAGAAACTCAACGACGAACTGCAGAAAAAGATCAAGGAAAAGACTCTGCTCTACGAGATAATAGATACCCTTTCTCAACTTAATTTGTCAGAAAACCTTTATACTTATCTAGTCAGGAAAGCCAGTGAGGCCTGCAACGCGGAAAAAGCGTGCTTCCTGGTGCATGATCCTTCAAAGGGGTCCCTGTTTACTTTCACCCATCACGGAATCAAAGGGTTGCGGCCGGGCACAGAAGTCGCTTTGCTCCGAGGTGGCAGAGGTACAACATACATAGACAAGGGATTTATCGACAAGCATATGGCTAAGACCAACGGCAGACCGGTACAATCTCAGCGAGTCTGCCGACTCCCTAATCTTCTCTCGGTACCATTTCAGATCAGGGGAGAGTTATTTGGGGTTCTATTAGTGGCAAACAAGAAAGAAGGAGCAGCATTTGATAGAGATGATGAGTTTGTACTGAACTTTCTAGCCGAAAAAGCCGCACTAAATGTTGAAAATATGGCCCTCTATCATAACCTTAAGGAAAATATGTTTGCCACATTGGCATCATTGGTAAGCGCCATCGAAGCACGAGACCGTTATACTCAACAGCATTCAGAAAGGGTTACACGCTTGTCACTTGAGATCGCCTATGAGCTTAATTGCTCCCCCGAGGAGCTGAGAAAACTAGAAGCAGCTGGTCCTTTGCATGACATAGGTAAGATTGGCATCGATGATCATATACTGAAAAAACCCGGAAAGCTCACGGACGAAGAATTCCAGGTCATAAAAACACATCCAATAATTGGTGTAAATATCGTCTCACATCTTGGTTTGGATGATGACGAGCTTGCCATTGTCCGGAATCACCACGAGCGGTGGGACGGCAGAGGCTATCCCGATGGACTCAGGGCACAAGAAATCCCGAAACTTGCCAGGATCCTTTCTGTCGCCGATGCCTTCGACGCCATGAACTCTGATAGGGCCTATCGACATCGTCTCCCCTTCCCCAGGTGCCTTGAGGAACTTAGAAGAAATGCCGGAACTCAATTTGACCCTCAAATTGTGGACGCTGCCGTACGAGTGTTAGGAATTTGACATCCCGACTATTATCTAGCTGGTCCACGTCCTATTGATTTTTCCATCAGGGTAGACTAATAAAGCTTAGAGCTGCAGGGGAAGCAAGAGGCGACCCCCCCCTCGATTTTGGTACTATTGTTGCATCAGTAGTTGTCGATATTGTTTCCGATAGTGCCTGGGTAGATAGAGTTCATCGTTGCAAACACCACATTGAAATGCAGGGTCTGGAATTTGGGATGATCCCAATTCATTGGATGCTGGAGGATCAGATATGGAGCAACCCAATAGGCGTGAATTTGTGCGAGCAAAGGTCTCGCTTCCTGCCAGACTGGAGCCACTGGAAGGTAAGGATTTGGAGCTGGCTCGGTCAGGGCTTGGTTTTACACTTTTTCGAGCTTCTGAGCAGCCCGATCCTCTCGAAGAGTTCGTTAGTACGATGCATTCTGGATCCCAGACGGATATACTTTATCGCTGTTTCAAGAGCCTTAATAGCAAACTTGACTTCATAATTGAACAGCTCACGCTACCTGTTGAAAAGTCACCAGCCTCGTTTAAGGAAGTCGTGGAACTCAGCGGGTCGGGATTTAAGTGCATTAGTGAAGAACCTCTGGAAGAAGGGGCTTACGTCAAGGTAGATCTCCTTATCCCCAGTACGGTTCAATTCAGGGTTGAACTAATCGCTGAAATAATAAGGTCAGAACAGCAGCCAAACGGCAAGCATGTAATCGCTGCGAGAATAGTTGAAATTGATGAGACATCTAGAGATGCTATAATAGAGTCCGTGTTCAAAAGGCAAAGAAAGGTTATACGAAAAGAAAAGGCTCATAGGAGGGATAGGGGTGAATAAAGTTCAGCTCGAGCTGGAGCAGGCTATAACACTTTATCAGGCAGCCTCAGTGGGAAAGCTGATCTCTGGGCTTATTCATAATATCAATGGTCCTTTGCACACCATCGGCATGGAAATGGATGTACTGGGCGTTCTGCTCAGTAAAAAGCCCGATAAGAGTCCCCATGTACTCGAGGACTTTTCTAACAGATTAGCCAGAATGGGAAAAGAGTTTGAAAAGTTAAACTCACTCATCCGCCAGGCCGCGGACAGAGCAGAGGTACTCTCAGAATCTCCTCCGGCATACATTAATCTTAACCATATATTAAGAGAAGAATTGGAGTTTTTGCAAGCCAATCTGTATTTCAAACATAGGGTGGAAACGGTTACCGAATTTCAAGAAAACATCCAAAGCCTAACTCCCAGGACAAACTACCTCGCCCTCGGGCTTCGATGGTTTCTTCAGGCTATAGTTGAGGATTTGGAGCAAAACAAAATAGAGAGGTTGCATCTAAAGACCCAAGGCGTCGATCAGCATGCCCTCCTGACAATAGGCACGGAGGGCGCAAGCCTTTCCCCCTCTGTGTTGACTACAACACAGTATGATCCTGGACCGGAACCTGTTGGTTTGAAGGACCTTAACGATGTGGGCATGCTGCTAGCTGTGACAATTTTGAAATCGTCAGGGATTACCATGGTGCATGATTCAAGGTCAGACTACTCCCAGTTCCGCTTATATATAC
>JALVSJ010000127.1 GCA_027024445.1 Desulfobacterales bacterium | reverse complement strand
AAATAGAGGAGATCATGGAAAGTTACGGGTTGGGAAAGTATATGGAGGAGGTAGAGGAAGAAGAGGCTTTGAACTTGCAGGACGCAAAGGAATACTATTCACGCCTGAAGGACAATTAGTTTGGTTACCTGCCTCTACAAGAAGACCTTTCTAAAAGACTTGGCCAATCTCCCTCTAGAAGTCCGCACCAGAATAGAAACACTTGTTTTTGAGTCAATCCCCAACTTGGATAGTCCTTTTACCGGAATAGATGTCAAGAAATTGAAAGGATACAAGGACTATTATAGAATCAGGGTTGGTAATTACAGGATTGGATTTCGGCTGCATGAATCTAACAAGGTGGTTTTCTACAGGGTAAAGAGCAGGGCTGATATTTACAAGGTCTTCCCCTGACACCATTTTGGTATAGCACCACTATTTTTATCCGAACGGCTTTCTGTGGAAAGGGCGACGTTCTTAAGGAACTAAATAGCTGCGAGTAATAAACCCGCTCGACTGTTTCAGACAAATCCATGGAAAAAGACGTTAACTTGAATGTCTCTTAGCCTATTGGGATTAGAGAGATGAAGGGCTATTGACACTTCGGGGGGATCGTTTAATACGTTACTAACGTATCGTTTTTGCCGAATCGGAGGAAACGTAAATAGAGAACTCACCAGCTTCCATTACCTAGCCTCGCATACAGGCTTTCAAGATATGGTGAGAATCTTATACATTATCAAATGGCTATCTCAATTCATCAAGATTTGATACGATCTATCATCCTAAGCCGCTTAGATTTCGGTAACTATTTGATTTTATTCCTTATCAGATTAGCCTCTCCCGCCGAAGACACGGGTTCGAGTCCCGTTGGGACCACCAATAATAAAATCGGTTCTTTACGCCTCACTGCAACCTCTAGCCTTTTTGGCTGTACCGCCAATTCCCAGCACTATTCCCACCATCCGCCAACAATTTCTTCTGCAATTGGCGTTTGTCCTCTATTCAAGCCACTGTTGCA
This sequence comes from Desulfobacterales bacterium, assembly GCA_027024445.1. Classification (GTDB taxonomy): domain Bacteria; phylum Desulfobacterota; class DSM-4660; order Desulfatiglandales; family Desulfatiglandaceae; genus B111-G9. The sequence goes on along the minus strand of JALVSJ010000127.1, from coordinate 5,452 downwards.
CAGGAGAACTGAGGAATTCTTCCAGAGGTATTTTTCCTGATAACGTGAGCAATTTCTTCTTAACTGGAAATTCCTTGGAGAATGCCTCCATTCCGGGCACAGTCAGTTTCTTCCGGCCACTTTTTACCTCTACTGCTAATATTGTCTCTCCGCTTTCAACAACAAAGTCCACTTCCCTGTTCCTGCTCGACCCATAGTATAACTTGTCCCTCGTGCCCTAAATGCTGTTGGCAATTGTTGCCCCCACAGAGGGAAAACCTAACTTCGCAAGGACCTGCTTTCACCTCCGCCGACATTTCTTGCTGTTGCTGAGCGCTGACCGCTTATAGCTCTTTGGTTATGACCGCAATTCTGCCTGAGGGCGTGTAGGTGTCGAACCGCTGTAATGAGCTTACAATAGGACTTCGCTTATTTCACGTATAACTGCTTCAATCAACAAGCAAAATTCCTTGACTAAATATCTGACTTGAGATTAATTTATCTAAGTTTTATAAATCATGGCCCACAATCTGCTAGTATGAAGCATGTCCAGTTATAGCTAGATTCTGATTCCCAAAACCTTTGGCTTTTTTCTCAGAGAAAAGATTATGGCCCACCTAGTAGACCCTAGAGAAGGAACAAGCGTAAAAGGGATACGTCCAGATGGGCCCGTGACCATCATTAATGTGAAATGGCACGGCGACTCTGTGGTGGAGGTGACCTACAAGGACTCCTCTGGCCAACCTGGAAACAAGCTTATCTTCAGAGAAGAGGAGCCCACCTTAGAGGTTACTGAAGCGGACAAGTCATGGAGCTTTCTAGAGATCCTAACAGCCTTGAACAAGCCTGACGATTTTATCCTGGCCGTGGTATTGGTTCCTCCATCTGATACAACACCAGATGCCGATCCATGGAAAATTGAAGATCCAGCCGTTGAATATGGTAGGATTCAAAATGATTGCAAGGTGTATTACGTAAGGAAGCCGTTCGCCCGAGAGCCTGATTTTGGCGTAACCAGTGTGAACTATGATTTAGGAGAACTCTTGGCCAATGCCGAATGCCTTTCTCCAAACTCTATCAAAGGAGAATAAGAATGAGCAAAACAGCTTCGGAGCTGAGAGAAAAGAGATGGCCCCGTGAAGAGATGGAAAAATATCAACCATGGAAGGCCATAGATAGATACAGCCGGGATAGGGAGATCTCAGCCAGACGAGAGCGTGCGCTTTTGGTTGCAGAGAAAGCTGCAAAACTGCTGAAGAGTAAATATGAGGCAATACGAGTGGTTTTATTTGGTTCCCTCGCCCATGGTGCCTGGTTTACACCCAGATCAGACATAGACATTTGTGTGGATGGGATTTCGGCTGATGTGTTTTTCAAAGCAGAAGCCGAGGTGCAGCAAATAAGCCAGGAGTTTAAGGTTGACCTAGTTGACTTTAAGGAGTCTTCTCCTGAACTGCTTAGAAGAATAGAAGAAGAAGGGATTGATTTATGAAAAACCGAGCCACAAAAGAGGCCAAGCGGATTCGCGACGAGCTCGAAGAGATTGAAAGAGTCGTGTCCCATGTTAACAGGGATTGCCAAAAATTTGTGACCTCTGGCGATGATGCATACCTGAAGGCCGTAGCTTATGATCTTCACGGATTTTATACCGGTCTTGAGAGGATATTTCAGTCTGTCGCTGATACGATTGACGATCATATACCAGTAGGTCATAACTGGCATAAGGAGTTACTGAACCAGATGGCCAGCGAAATTAAAAACATTCGCCCAGCGCTGCTCTCTCAGGAGTCGGCCGAACTTTTGGATGAGTACATGCGGTTTCGCCATAGAATAAGAAATATTTACTCATTCAATCTATTGCCGGAGCGGATCAAATGACTGGTGGAGAGACTGCCAGATGTTTTTAAGCAAGTAAGATCCAACCTTATCGATTTTGCTGAGTTTCTGGAAAAGCTATCAGAAGATAAGAAATGAAATTATGAAAAGGTGAACCATATGGAAATGGTGATGTTCTTAAGAAGCTAAATACCTGCCGATAACAAGCCTCCTTGTGCTGTCTCAGACAATACCATGGAAAAAGACGTTAACTTGAATGTCTCTTAGCCCATTGGGATTAGAGAGATGAAGGACTATTGACACTTCGGGGGGATCGTTTAATACGTTGTTACCGTATCGTTTTTACCGAATCGGAGGAAACGAAGCATAGAACAATTGGCCAGCTTTCGTTTAATCGTATCTGCGCTATCTTACCTAGCCTCGCATGCAGGCCTTCAACATATAGTGAAAACCTTATACGCTATCAGATGATTCCCTTGCTCTTGAGGAAAGGAATTACTTCAGCCATTTTTTCTCTATCATTCCACGGTCCCACTTCACACACCTTTATTGGACAAGCCGCCACGTATTGGCCAATGGACTCCCAATCCATTTCTCCCGTTCCTGGAACATAGTGGTCCTTGAGTCCTATGATGTCATGGATATGAACACCGATCATCTTATCGTGAAAGTGTGACAGCCACTCTTTATGTAGGGTAAAACCGATTCGGGATGTTTTTTCTGCATGACCAAGGTCATGCCAGTATCCCAGAGGCGATCCTCCAAATTCTTCTAGTAGGTTCTGCATCTCCTCAAACTGGGGAATCTCATGGAAAGAATCCCTCGTTTCCAGGCCCAATTTGATTTTGTACTTGGATGCGAGGTTAACAATTCTGTCTAAACTTCTCTTAGTGGCCCCCAAGTATTTCCTGGCACCCGACTCTCGTGCCTGTTGATACTCTTCCTTCATCTGTGCGTATTCCCTGCCCTTCCACAAGCCTTGCTCATAGAGACGATAAAGTTTGTCCCTCAACATTTTCAAGTTTGAGCTATGCCCAGGACCACCGTTTGAATCAATGCATACAAATCCACAATGCACAACGACCGCTTCTGCTCCCACTTGAGAAGCAAATTCAATGGTCGATTCCGCATAAAAGACCGCTTTATCCCTCTCCTCTTTGTCTAATGAGCTTAAAGGCGGGTTATCAGGGCTGGCTCTTTGAGACAGGCAGACAGGAGAACATGGTGAATGGATACTGGAAATCTTTGTTTCCTTTATCTTGAGGATCTCTTGAAGGTCTCCTTCCGAAAGAGCCGAGGTTAATTCAATGCCGCTAAATCCCCAACTGCGGGCATCATGAACAAAACCTTCCATGTCATCGTAATTACCCTTGAACCAGGCAGTTGAAAGACTAATCTTGCTCAACTAAATCGACGCCCCCTTTTCTCTTTCCTCCGAATTCCTCACCTGAGTCTGGATCAGATATCTTGACCCCACTGTTTCCCTTGACCTTTCAAAGGATTATCTGCTAAGGAGAGCTAGGTAGGCGTAGCATACCACGAAAACCACTTTTATTTCCATATATTCCCTCGAAAGTTGGTGTCCAAAATCGGCGTAGATTTAAGAAGCCAACTTAATAATTTTAGTAGGTTATAGACTCAGAATCACGGTCTATAAAACTTAGGTTCCCTAGCTGAGTTAATCTTGGCAGGAAAACGCCTGCCATCGTCAAGGAAGAAACGATTTTGGACACGTTTGTCCCTCAAATTAGATTTATAGACTGGTGAGAAACCTCTTTTGGTCACTCCCGCGCCAGATTTCGGAAGCGGGGCTTTTTTATGGTGAAAGGAGGGGAATCATGGGTACTAGCAGAGGAAAAATTGTCGGTCTCATACTCGGTTGGATCATGTTGCTAGGTATGGTAAGTACCGCAGCGGCACACTCCTTTGTGGCGCAGATGATCACGGTAATGGAGGGAAAAACGGAAGCCAACCCTTTTTATTTCAAGGACTCCGCCTACAGGTTTGACACGGAGCAGGGTGGGGCCAGGGGATACTTTTTATTCAGAAAGAACGACAAGTTCATGACCTTCGTTGTGTCTGATAAGAAAGGTTACATGCGTGCTCCCAGACAAGCCTCCATCTTCATGAAAAACAATTTGTTTGAATTTCGCTCCGGCGGCTTTATGAAACATTATAAACTTGCTTCCAAGACCCATGAGAAGGTTGGAAGCCTCAAGTGTACCAAGGAGACCTACACAATTGAAGGAGCCTCGGGACCAATGAAAGTTTTAGAGGCCTGGATTAGCAACAAGTACAATTTTCCAATCAAGGTCGTCACTTATTATAAGGGAAAGGAAAGGGCAAGGGCAGAGCTGAAGGATATTGAAGAAAAAGAGCTTGACGCGTCCCTTTTTACTATTCCGGCAGGCTATAGGGAACTCAAACCATCCGAGGTAGCATCGGGCGAAAAGCCGAAAAAGCGAACCCAGTGGCTCAAGGGGGTAAAAAGTGCCCCTGTGCTGACCCCTCCATTTGAAAAGACTTTCCATGAAGGAGACATTGTCAGGGTCAAACTTCGCCAAAATTACTCCGTTACATTCGAGATGGAAAGCCCTGGCCGCAACCGGGACCAGTGGGCCCACGTTGAGTATTTTGCTTTTAAAAACGGTAAGAAGATAAAGAACCTTGGAGAATACGGGGGTTTTTCCAGGGCTGAGTTCAAGAAGCCCCCTGAAGGTGCGGACGAGATTGTCATTCGGGTGTTAAAACGCTCACCTAAGATAAGGGTCCTCACCGCCCCTTCAAATGTAATCGAAGCAGTGACAATCAAGGGCCCGGGAACCAAGATGTTCAGCTCTTTTCATTTTGCCAGCGCCAAGAAGCCAGGGATCATTCTTGAAGATGACCCAAAAGACGGTATAAGCTCTCTTGGCGAGATTTCCGTTTACAAGGGCAGAAAAGCGGTGATCAAGCAAAAATATCACCTACGAAACGGGACGTCCAAGTCATGGGATTTGTCCAAATTTGGCAAGAAGATAAGTGCCTTTGTAAGCGTAAAAAAGGGCAAAATCGAGGTGCGTATTGAAGAAGCCACCGCTGCAGCCCCTGAGTCCACGGCCAGTACAAATCAGATACCCGTATCAGCAAAACCAAAGGCAAAACCCAAAGCCAAGCCACGACCAAGTGGCATAAGCTATGGTCAATGGAGAGTGAGGCGGTTTCTAGTCATGTCTGGTCTTCCCAAGCCGATGCCAGCAGGAGACTGGGAGATGTGCCTCAATGAAAAAAATGTAATACCGCTCGTAGAAGTCCAGTATCCTATCTGTAAGTTTAAGAGGCGGGAGGTCAAGGGCACTGCCGTATATTTTGACTTTACGCTGCGGGCAGGAGAGCAAAAGCTCCGCTACGAGGGAGAGGCCATGTTTAGTGGGGACAAGCTTCACGGCAAATACGTACTTCACACGGAAGAAGGTACCAAGGCAACTTACAAGTTTGAAGGTGAAAGACAGGGCAAATGTGAATAGCACTAGCGAATCAGGATAGCGATACATCGCCCCTTTACTGTATCTGACCAGGCTCTCTCGTCAGGCCCCTCTTTCGAGGAAGGCTTGGCCGGGGCCTCTTTCCCGTCTCTTCCAAATAGATAAGCCAATAT
>JALVSJ010000126.1 GCA_027024445.1 Desulfobacterales bacterium | reverse complement strand
GCCAATCACCCCACACTGAAGAGCAAGCGACAGGGTTTCGTCAATATCTTTTTTGTCCTCCTCTGGAAAACCTATGACAAAACTCAGGGTGGGAATGAGGCCGTTTTCTGCTGTCTCAACAACTCTACGGTAGAGAATTTCCTTATCGATCTGCTTGTGGATAAAGGATAGGGTGCGGGAAGACCCGGAATCAATGCCATAGCACATGGATTCACAGCCAGCCTCTCTCATGAGAGCCAACAGTTCAGCATCAACGGTGTCAAGACGGGAAATGCAATACCACGGAATGTGGTTCAGGCCATTTTCAATCACCCTGCGACAGAACTGCTCCACGTATGTCCTGTTGGAGGTGAATTGATCATAGGCCAGGAGGAAGCATTCCGCACCGTAGGCATCTCTCAAATGTATCATTTCCTTGACAACCCGCTCTACAGAAAAGGTGCGGGTCCTGCGGCGCCACATGATTGACTCGGAGCAGTACACGCACCTGTGGGGACAACCCCTGCCTATCTCCAGGATAACAATACTGCGAGGTAGTCCGCATGCATCCCGGTATTCCGCAAAGCCAGGCGCACAGGAATAATCGGGCAAGGGCAGGCTATCTAAATCCCTAATGAGCGGTCGATCCGGGTTTCTGACAATCTTTCCCTCCTCTCTGTATGTAATGCCGGCAATAGCCCGCAAATCCTCACCCTCTTGGTATGCCTCCACCAATTCCTCAAAGGTGATCTCTCCCTCACCCCGCACAATGCAATCAACAAAATCAAAGCGTTCCAGCGTAGGGATGTCAACAAAAGAGGCGTTGTGGCCCCCTAACACGACCTTGACATCACTCTTTCGCTCCCTTATCTTCTTAGCAATGTTGAGTGCTGCGGGATATGTGGTACATTGAACAGAAAAACCCACCAAATCAGGATCTTCCTCCACAACCCAGTCAGCACACTCATCATATATATGCTTTCCCATTTTGAGGGTCTGTTGCCTGATAGCAAGGACAAAATCATGTATCTTGATATGGTGGTCCGCCCCCTCAAGCATTGTTGCAAGGTTGATCAGACCCAGGGGAGGCAGGTTATACATTGACTCAAGGTAAAAGGGCGGGAATACAAGAACAATTTTCATGACTTTACTCAGATTAAGAGTTGACGGCCTCGTAAGAAGACCCGGAACCAGTCACTCCCGCGCCCGCCTGACGGCCGGCCAGGCTTTCGCGGGAATGACCCAAAACGATGGGTTTTGACCTTTTACGAGTGCATCAAAGTTAGAAAGTAAACAAAAGTATATGGAGGCCCTTGCCTGGTGTCAAGGCGGCCCGTATGAAAGAAAAAGTTACAGATTACAGGGTGGAAGAGCTCCACATCCTCAGAGAAGCGGTGGAGAATGCGAGCGAAGGTTTCGTTACCATAGACGAAGGCCACAGGGTAATCTTTTTCAATAAGGCCGCAGAAAAGATCTTCGGCTATACCCGAGAGGAAGTTGTTGGCCGGGATCTTACAACAATTATGGGTCCTGGTTGTGCGGAAAACCACAGGGCAGCAGTCAAACGATACTTGGCTACAGGCACAGGGAGGAGCATCGGCCACGAAAGGGAACTTCTGGCCTCCAGAAAGAGCGGTGAGCAGTTTCCTGCTGCCATTTCATTTTCTGTCACCACTTTCAAAGGAAGACACTTTTTCACCGGGCTGGTCAGGGACCTGACCGAGACCAAACAGCTCCAGGACAGGATACTGCACTCCGAGCGGCTTGCAGCCCTGGGACAACTGGTCGCCGAGATCACCCATGAAATAAAGAATCCTTTGGTGACTGTTGGGGGCTTTGCTCGCCAGCTTCAAAAAAATATCACAGATGAAAAGGCTGCCAAGAAACTGGGCATCATCGTCTCAGAAGTGAAGAGGCTTGAGGAGCTTTTGACCGACCTTGGCGAGTACTACCTGCCCCGCAAGCTGGATATAGGAGCCGTGGATGTGGTGAAGCTACTCAAAGAAACGATAACAATGATAAAGCCGCATTGCAAAAAGAGGGGTATTCAAATTACAACAGATTTTGATGAGGAC
>JALVSJ010000125.1:653-2065 GCA_027024445.1 Desulfobacterales bacterium | reverse complement strand
ATAATACCAACGATTATCGTCATTGGGAGCGTTTCCCGCTCCTGTGGCTACAAAAAACCCTGTATCAGTTATGGTATTAAAATCAACTTCTCCAAGATAAGGAACAGCTCTTGTAAGACCTCCACCCAGTAAATCTACTTTGGCTACTTCAGCATCAACATACGAAGTATCAGCCTTCTGGTTGAGCTGTCTCATGGTAGGAGCATCCCCATCGTCAGTCCCGTCAGCTATATTCTTTATCGGCTGGCCACCACCTGCGAAGGGTCCTGTTATAGCCTGGCTCCCATCGAGCTTATAGTAAAGCAAAGGGTCCATATCTCCACCACGAATAATGCCCCACGTGGTAGAACCAAGAATCATATAATCACCGTTGAAGATTGTCCTTCCAACAAGGTCTCCTTCGGTAAACTCGTAACCGTTAGTGTCATCAACTCCCTCGATAACCCAAAAAGCACCAGGTGACTCTCCCGTAGAATCTGGATATTCGTTGCCACTAGCTGGGGTAAAAGGCCCCACATAGTAAAAACCTGAAGAGACATCAATCATGGAAGGATCAATCTTCCCTGTAGGAGCTAAAACAATAGGCTTTCCCGCATCAGCTCCACCGGATGAAGTCTGAATGAACTCCCCGCGCTGAAAATACTTTCCAGGATCAAAAGTGGCTGCCTTCTGAGCCCAGTGATAGGCCGAATATTTCCCTGGTTCAACAGGCTGGTCTTCTGGATAATTTGCCCATTCATCTGCTTGTTCTGCCATGTCCGTGGCTACATTGGCAGCCTGGTCAGCTTGTGTAGCACTGCTATCTGCGTTGACAGCCGCCGTTTCTGCTAACTGAGCCGAGTTTAAAGCTTCACTGGCAGCATGTTCAGCATTAATGGCCGCTTCCTCCGCTCTGCGGACAAGGTCATCAATGTCTTCCAGATCGGGCAATTCAACAAAAAGGCTCCACCAACCCGCCTTATAATCCATCTCAAAATTGGTAGAAGTGTGATCCACCATGCAGAAATAGATATTTCCCAGATAAGAAACCATGTCCCTGGCGTGGTACTTCGTGGCTATCTTCCATTCCCCCCGCCAGGTAGTAAGTAAACCCCTTTCAATGGCCACAGCCAACTGCTGAATCTGCATGGCCAAATAGTCAAAGCTATCCTCCAACAGCTCCATATCCAAAGGCCCTTGGTTAACCCAATCAGTAGGCTGTTCAAAAGGAACCCTTCTGAAAATATCCAAGGAAACTGCGTCCTGATCTGCGAGGTCTGTGAGAAGAATTACTTTCCCACCAGTTTCCTCCAGCTCTACCTCATAATCTGCGAGATAGGTGAGTTCTTTTTCAGCTCCATCCCTGGTTATGTATTTTGCTCCTACATGAAAAGGTTGAAGAGCGTAAAAATCAAAGGGATAATCCCCTGGAC
>JALVSJ010000125.1:0-643 GCA_027024445.1 Desulfobacterales bacterium | reverse complement strand
TAAGCTGCTGAATGAGCAAACGCTTTTGCTCCATGTTACCCATTCGATACTCTGCAGACATCATAGTCTGTTTAAGGGCATCCTTAAATGGAACTCCATTCATGCACTGGCCTGTGTAAATCAACTGACGCATAAGGGCCCGCTCATTAAGCGTGTACTTTCTGGCTTCAAAAGGTGAAGGCATTATCTGAACCGAGGTCTCTTTTGGTACATCCTTGAGCGCAGGTCTTATCTTGCGAAGCTCAACGATAACCGGATCATTGCCAGACATATCTACAGGCTGCGGTCTGGTTGAGACCAGACTCACCTTTCTAGGCTCCCCAAAAAGATCATAACTGATTGGATTATCCTTGGAGAACTGACCCAGGCCGTACCGTTGAAGCATCTGGTCAACTACCCCTTCAGTCTCTCTCACAAAAGGCTGAATCATGGTAGTTATGTCTCTAAGAGGGCCCATAGGAACCAGAGGAATGTCCTTGGCAAACCCTCCCATTTTTCCTGTAACCGCACTTAGAGGAGCCGCGGCTACCCCAATCTTTATCAAGGTCTTTTTGAGATTCTCGCCATTATCCCTGCCAACAGCAAAATCTTTCGCCGAAGAAATAGCCTCGGAGATGTTACTCAAGAAAAAGCCATTGGTCAT
>JALVSJ010000124.1 GCA_027024445.1 Desulfobacterales bacterium | reverse complement strand
CCTCTGAAGTTAACCTCAAATATTGGCCCTCCAACCTCTCTCATATCATAGAGCCGATCTAGGCTCTGATACATCTCATCTATTATCAAGTCCCTATCTTCAATAGTCTCCCATTCAAGCAGATTAAACCCTACAGGCCATCGTGGCTCGAGCATATCAAACAGTATCACATCGTCCTCCCTTTCAGAGGGTATGCGCCCCAGTACTGACTCAACAAGGTCTCCGTGGGGATCTATCAATACCATCCCCTTTCCAGCCCTGATGTCCTGCATGATCATGCGCTCCATGAGCGTGGATTTTCCCGTGCCTGTCTGTCCGATTATAAAGACGTGGCGTAATCTGTCCTTTAATGGAAGGTGGATAGGCTGCTCCATACCCTGATGTTCATTTATGACTATTTCCAATCCGTCATTATAGTCGGTCCTAGTCTTCGCGAGAGCAAAGGACGTCCTAGAGCGCCTCAGCGGCAGACCGGGGCGGTCTTCAATAGGGGGACAGGGGAGCCTGAACGCAGCGGCAGCCTCTACTGCGGAGAAGGACTGTTGCTCTGGAAAGAAATCTGTGGTGACAGCTAAACTTGGCTCTATTCGCTTGGTGGCGAATCCTCCGGTGAATGGGCTTTGCCCTTTTGCAATCCCTTGCAATTTTGTGATGGCCCTTCCTACCACGTTTGTAATTGAAGGATCAATGGCTCTGGGTGCTAGCACAAAGACCCCAAGATTGAATGCACAGGCCTTGAGGTTTGCCAGATGCCCGAAAGAAATGTCACGGATAAGCCCCACCTGCCTGCTCAGTGTTACCTGGTGCCCATGAAGGCCTGCCATGAACATCTCACAAGTACGTACTGTTTGGATTAGCTCTGTAGCAGCGTTCTCTTTGAGTTTGGTGGGTGTGAGCCTGATAACAATGAGCACTGGATCAATCTGGCCAAGGAGAGTATCTATTAACCTTTCCCAGTCATCTCCGGAAGGAACCCAGGGAAACAGATGAGTCACCACATTGTCTTCGCTATCTTGTATCAATTCCATTGGCCCAAAACCCATGCTGAGGCGTTTAAGAGGGGCAGACAGGGGGAGGGTCTCTTTTCTGCGGCAAACTGCGACCGCCTCATGAGGCCTAAAAGGCATAATCCTCCTTAACAGGTCACTCTTGTTGGTGATAGGTAAGAGTTCTGCCTCAGGCCAATGGGCCATAAGCAAAGGCAACAAATGGAGGTATCGGGTTGCCAGTTCTTCTTTTGCTTGGTCTGCGTCTGTGGAACATGTCTTTAATAACAGAGTAATGTGTATTGAGCTACCGGCCCTATTTGATAGATTTGGGTTTGAGCTTATAAGGAGTTCAAAGGTTATGCGCTCGGGCCAAGAAGAGATGGCGTGGAGCAGAGCTTTTCGGTTATCAGCCATTCTCTGCAACAAGTGCTCCCACGGAGCATACCCCGTAGTATCTCTGCCATCTTCGGGCGAGGCAAGGAGGTCCCTTTTAAGTAGTGACTCAAGCCTCATCCCTGCTATGGCATCGGCCCCCCTGTCTGTCTTGGTAACAATGATCTCAGGAAAGTGCCTTCTTCTATTCACATTTCCTCCTTCCGTCTATTCTATTCCTTGTTTTCTGCAGGCCCCTTTTTTCCTTCCCCTAGCCGCAGATTTTTCCTGGCTCTTCGCCCCAAGGTCCAGCTTCAATATTCTTTCGACAGCTTCCCTGGAAAGGCCCATATCCATCAACTCTTCTGCCATCCTCTCCTTTGCTTCAATATTTTGTAACTCTAGATCCGAGGCCACCTTTTCCGGCCTATGCCTAGGGCTAATAAAGCCCTCATCCTTGCTCTTTTCTGTTTGACGTCCCTTGATCGGTTCAAAGCTTCTTTCTTTCATCACCCCTCCTTTCAATCTAGTAGTGAAGCTACCTCGCAAGCCTACGCTCCCCTAACGGGCCACCTTTGCCCCTCGGCTGCAATCCCTAAGGACGACAAAAAGGTGAAAATATTGTTCTTGGAAACGAAAAAATTGGAGAGAAATTTTGGGGCTATTGAGGATATCTATCGATAGTTTATAGTATGTATGGTATG
>JALVSJ010000123.1 GCA_027024445.1 Desulfobacterales bacterium | reverse complement strand
TTGCCCGCCTTGGAGTTGACAACGAGATAGTAGCAATGAAGTCTGCTGGCATAAGTCTGTACCAACTGTTGCCCCCGGTAATATGGATCTCAATTGCCGGGTTTATTGCTTCTCTGTGGCTGGGTATATCTGCTATACCGTGGGGTAACCGCTCTTTCAAGGATCTTGTTTATCAGATTGCAAGGAGCAAGGCCGACCTGGGGATAAAAGAGCACGTTTTCACGGAGCCATTTGACGGGGTGGTTTTTTACGTGAACAGCGTGGTTCGCTCTGGCGGTTTAATGAAAGATATATTTGTGGTTGATAAGCGTAACCCTGAGACCAGCAACACCATTGTTGCCAGGGCAGCCAAAGCGATTTCCATGCCCCAACACAGGGCAATAGTTCTCCATTTCATTAATGGGACAATTTTCATGGTGGAGAAGGAGCGAGGCGCTGTCAGGACTATTCAGTTTCAGACGTATGACTTGACCATAAGTCTGAAAGACATTATGGCTGGACTTTCGGCCAGGAGACATAAGCCCAAGGAGATGGGGATTAAGGAACTCTTGGGAAATCTCAAAAAGTTGAGGCCTGGAACCAGTAAGTGGAACCAGATCCTTTATCGTCTTCTGGAAAAAGCGTCTCTCCCAATTGGAGTACTTTTAATGGGGCTGATCGGTATGCCCCTGGGGGCTCAAATGCGCTCTAGAGGGAGATCTAGAGGCATAGGAATCAGTCTGGCAATTTTTGTGATTTATTACCTTTTTATGGGCGGGACAAAAAACTTGACTGAAACTGGAGCTATACACCCTGCTGTGGGCGTATGGCTCCCTGACCTTTTTCTGTTTTTTGCTTTTGTGTACCTGTTGAGACATGTGGTAAAAGAGAAGCCTCTGCGCCTGCTCAGAATCCTTGGGAGACGACAAGCCCTAGATACTCAGTGAGGAAAGTTACTTGAACTTGACATATCTATCACAAACCGTAGTGACATTCTTTGTGGCTCTGTGTGCCTCACTGGGATTGACGCCCTTGATGCGCAAGCTGGCCATGCGTCTTGGTTATGTCGCAGTTCCAAAGGAGACCAGATGGCACAAGAAAAACACCGCGCTTCTTGGAGGGGTGGCGATCTATCTGGCTACTGCTGTGACGTTGCTAGGGTTTGCATTCTATCGGGGGTGGGATTTTTTGGGGCAAACCTTTCTAGTCCTGATGGGGGCCGTTTCTGCCATCTTTTTACTAGGACTTTTAGATGACTTATTCAATATGGCCCCACAGCACAAGCTTGCCGGTCAGATTGTCGTATCCGGTGTGCTGGTATTCTTGGGATATCATTTCGAGTGGACAGGGCTTGAGACCCTTGACATTTTGATTTCCCTTTTCTGGTTGGTAGGTATAACCAACGCGTTCAATCTGCTGGACAATATGGATGGCCTATGCGCTGGTGTAGGCTTTATCGCTGCTGGATTCCTGCTTGCCTTTAATTGGTTATACCCCCAACAGATGGGCTTCCCGGCTACCTCGGAAATCATCATTGCGGCCTTTATTGGAGCCCTATTGGGCTTTCTTGTATACAATTTTAACCCTGCTTCCATATTCATGGGTGATGCAGGAAGCCTTTTCATAGGTTTTTTGCTGGCCTCCCTCACAATGCAGGCCGGAGCCGAAAAGTCTGCTTCCCCGGGATTCCTCCATATTCTTTCTGTTATTGCAGTGCCCATCTTCATTGTTCTTATTCCAATAGTGGATACGACACTGGTCACGGTTACTAGGAAACTATTTGGCAGACGGGTATCCCAGGGAGGCCGTGACCATTCCTCCCATCGATTGGTGGCTATAGGATTTTCAGAGAAGAGGGCTGTTTTGGTCCTATATGGATTTTCCCTGGCCTCAGGATGTCTGGCGCTCGTGATTCAAAAGCTTCCTTGGACCGTAGCCCTGCTTGTTGTGGTGATCTATCTCCTGTTTATCCTCTTTTTTTGGATCTACTTGGGTAAGGTCAAGGTCTATGAGGAAGACTCTATCATTGGGCGGGAGAAAAGACATGGCATTACACCTGTGCTAGTGGAGGTTACTTATCGAAGACGGCTTCTAGAGGTTCTTCTGGATGTGGTCCTCATCTCTCTCGCTTACTACGTGGCATATTTGCTGAGATTCGAGGGGCATATTGGCAAGGATTTCGCCGTATTCTTAAAGTCTCTTCCTGTTATCATTGCAATGCAGATTTTGAGCAATTACGTGTTTGGTGTCTACAGGGGGGTGTGGAGCAGTACGAGCCTTGAGGATATCCAAGTCTATGCAAAAGCAGTGACCGCAGGAACCGTGCTGAGCGTTTTGATTTTGCTGGGGCTCTATCGGTTTGCAGGATTCAGTAGGGCTGTGTTCGCCATCTACTGGATTTTTGTCTTGGCGTTCATGTCCCTTGCCCGGCTTTCCTTCAGGCTTCTGGATGAAGGGGTTCTGAGGCGTACTCAGAACGGAAGAGAAGCACTTATCTATGGTGCGGGATTGGGAGGGCAAATGGCTCTTCGGGAGATCGAGTGGAACAAAGCACTCGGATTGAAAGCGGTGGGATTCATTGATGATAATAGTACGCTTCATGGCAGGAGGATTCGGGGTTATCCTGTTCTGGGGGGAAAAGAGGATCTGTTACGCATAGTTGATAAATACGGTATTGAGGAAGTAATTGTTTCTTTCAGAGAAAATGGCGAGCGGACCAAGGAGGAAATTCAGAAGGAGCTTGAGAGGGTTGGCAAAGATGTAAAAGTCAGGCAGATGAAGCTGACCATCCAATAAAGGCTGTTGTGCATATTGGAAGGGCGGGAGTGGCCTACCGTGGCACTCTCGCCCTTCTTTGCTTTGGGCTCTGGGCCCTGAACCTTCTTGGCAGGCTCAGGGTGAACAAGATCCGGAGATCATTAACCGAAAGAGAAACCCAGTGGAAGGGCACTCTCTGGTGTACCTTCAGGTACCCATGAGAGGTCCGTAATGGTATAAGTGGGATCAAGAGTCCTAAATATGGGTACGACTCTCATTCCTATTTCAGGGTCTCCAACAGAAAGATAACTCATAAGAATTGTTGCAACCCCGTCAAATTCCACGTTGATAAATTTGATGGGTTTGTCCAGGGTATTAAATGCCCCGGATCGTTCGCACACCATAAATGTGTGAATGCGCGCTGTTTTCTTACACACGTCGGTTAGGTCTATAACTGTGTTTCGAGCGAGGCAGTCCGGGCAATGGATCCGGAAGGGCAAATACACGGTCCCCTTGAACTCACAATCAGGGTTATCACAACGGGTGCCGTGAATTTTGCCCTTACACAGATTTTCAAAAAACACGGCTTCTCCACCATAGGTATGCATATAGGTCATGTCGCGGGGATTAGTGACACCTACCAATCTCCAATTTTCATCCTCATTTCGGATGGGCATATTCGGAGTTATGTGGTGGAAATCTCCTTTTATTTTGTACTTCCCATTTTTTACCTTAACGGTTCCGTACATACTCATTTTTCTGTCCTCCTTTACGCATCCTCTTTGAGCAGGTGGTCTGGGTCCATAAGGATTGTAGCGGTTACGTGGGAGCCTACGCCGGCGTGACTGATGGCAAGTGCCCTCTTGGCTCCTTCAACCTGTAAGTTGGTCCAGTCTTCTGGTTTTTCCCTGCCAAACTCTTTCCAGAGATTGTCATCGCCGTGAATTTCACCCCATCGACCCCACAGATGCGTCGCTATCTCAAATGTTTGCATTATCCCTGTGGCACCTACTGCGTGCATGCACCCAAGAAGCCCGCCAGAAAGGTTGGAGGGCAGTTTTCCCGGTTTACCTGTATGGGGATTGATATGATAGCAGTCACCCGATTCCACGTAATCTCTACCATATCCATAGGGCCTTAAGCCTATATCTTCGTAAGTCTGAACATCACTGATAGTGAATGCATCATGTAATTCTATGACATCGAGGTCTTCCATAGGGTCAGTGATTCCTGTCATACGATAGCCGTACCAGGCAGCCATTCGGGCTGCCAGGAATCCAGTAAACCCGGGATATCTCTCCCCCCCCGGGAAACGTTCACCAAGATCCTTGTATTGGTCGGCTGTCTCATTTGGCAACAGAGGGATCTCCATGTCTCGACGACAGGCGACCCTCAAGGTGTGGGAACCTGCAGTGACCCAGATCCTGAGGGGCTTGTTCTTGGTGTTCTTTGTTAGCTCTACTGCCGTATCTTCGTCACAGATGATGGCACAGGCTGCCCCCACACTCATCAGGCAACAATCTAAAGCCCTTAATGGGTAAGCAACTACAGGGGATTTTAGTACGTCCTCAACCGTGATTTTCATGGGGGCCTGGGCAAAGGGATTAAATCGCGCATAGCCATGGTGCTTGACCGATATCTCAGCGAGCGTACGCCTGAAGGACTCCTCCTGCTTGCCGAAGACCTGCCAGTATTTTTGAGCCATAACAGCATAATACCCTGTATAGATATGGCCTAGGGGCGTTTCCCAGTCCTTGTCCGCGGCACATGATATCAGGTGGTTACCCTCATCAGTGGGAACCTCATCCATCCTCTCCCATCCCATGGCCAGAACACAGTCTGAGTAACCGGAGGCCACAGCCTTAACGGCCTCCCAGAGGGTTGACCCGCCGGTAGCCCCGCCAGTTTTTATCCCGATGTTCCCAAGGGGGTCAAGGCCAAGGCGGTCATGAATCACTGCCTCACCCAGGAGTTGGTCGCCAAAGTGATCGGCAAAATGGCCATAATAGGCGGAGTGGATGTAACTTTTCAGTTCGGCCGGTGTCTTGTCTATGAGTCTCGCGGCCATGGTCAGAGCGTCGATACAAAGCTCCTCCGTCCTCTTTTCCGGAATGGCCCGATCAAATTTTGACTGCCCGGCTGTCACCAAATATACGGGCCTCATGAATTTTGGTACCCTAAGTTGCCTTTCACTGAACTTTATCATGCCCAATACTCCTTTCTGGTAGAAGTTTACGGCCCCTCTTTTATAAAGTACCTGCATATAAGTCAATTATTTATTTGGTATCGTTGTAGTTCGCCGCAGACCCTCGGCAGGGTTGGCAGTATCCATGCCTTCAGCCTTCAGTCTGCCTTCCTCATTTGTAATTGACATTCTAATGCCTTACGCCTATAAAATTGCGCTAACACCACCCTAAACAGGCGAAGGCGGGAGACTGTGGGATGAGTAATTGCAGATAGAAACCATGAAAGAAAAGGAGAACCTATGGATTTTACCCTATCCATGGAACAAGAAATACTGCGGAAATCTGTTCGGGACTTTGCCGAGAGGGAAATCAGGCCAGTAGCCAGGGAACTGGATGAAAAGGAAGAGTTTTCCTATGAAACAATGAAGAAAATGGCCGAACTGGGACTGTTCGGTATGGTAGTCAGTGAGACCTATGGTGGCCAGGGCATGGATTACCTCTCTTATATTATAGCTACGGAAGAAATCGCACGGGTGGACGGCTCCCATGCGGCTACAGTGGCTGCGGGGAATTCCCTCGGAATCGGTCCTATATATTATTATGGTAATGAAGAGCAAAAGCAGCGATATCTACCCAAACTTTGCAGCGGTGAGGCCCTCTGGGGCTTCGGCCTGACAGAACCAAATGCAGGCTCTGATGCTGGCAATTCCAAAACCACCGCCGTTCTTGAGGGAGATCAATGGGTGGTAAACGGGAGCAAGATTTTCATTACAAATGCCTCTACGAAAATAAGTGCGGGCGTTACCGCGCTTTGCCGGACAGGTACGAGGGAAGATGGACGCCCGGAGCTTTCCTGCATTTTGGTGGAGACGGGAACTCCTGGCTATGAAGCAAGGCCTATGCATGGAAAGATGATGTGGCGGGCATCCAACACCAGTGAGTTGTACTTTGATGATTGCAGGGTTCCAAAAGAGAACCTTCTGGGAAGCCGTGGCCACGGGTTCCACCAGATGTTAGAGACTCTTGACAGGGGAAGGCTTTCCATCGGGGCGATGGGATTGGGCGGTGCCCAGGGTTGCTTTGAAATGGCGCTCAAATATGCAAAGGAGAGGGTGCAGTTTGGAAAACCCATAGCCCATTTCCAGGTCAACTCCTTTAAATTAGCCGATATGGCAATGGAGATAGAGTGCGCCAGACTTATCCTTTACAAGGCCTGCTGGCTTTGCGACAATGATAAACCGTTTGGGAAAGAGGCCGCTATGGCAAAGCTTTATTGCTCCGAGGTAATGTACAGGTGTGCCAATCATGCGGTCCAGCTCCATGGGGGCTATGGATTGATGAAGGAATATGAGGTAGAGAGGTTTTACAGGGACCAGAAACTCCTGGAAATAGGAGAGGGAACCTCTGAGGTACAGAGGATCGTGATTTCACGTTACATTGGTGCAGTTTAATAGTTGGATCTAGACTTCCACTTTTTTATGTTCAGTAGGGCCTGCCTAGTGTCCGATAGACTGGATATCACCACGGTCAAATCAATCCATAAGAATCAGGATTATGCTTGAGTTCATTTTAGGGAAGGACATAGCCAAATATGTTCAACGCCACAAGGCCTTGATGTTTACATCAATGGCTCTTACGGCCGTTTCTTCTCTTTTCGTGGTTGTTCCCGCCTATTTGCTACAACCTTTCGTGGACAAGGGCATGAAGCTGGGTAACGAACCGGTAAGCTGGAAGATCCCGTGGATTGCCCACGATCCTTCATCCTGGTTTTCATGGCACAAGACCCAAATAACAATTGTGGATAAAATTACGCCTAATGAGCTGCTCATATTGCTCTCAGTTATTGCATTTGCAGCGGTATTTCTGAAAGCCCTCACCTCTTATTTTGGTGGGCTGTCAGCAGCGGCGTTTTCCAACAGGGCGGTAAAATCACTCAGGATCGATCTGTACAAGAAATTCGTATCCTTGCCCCTGGAGTTTTATCAGAAAAAAAAGAGCGGGGAACTTATTGCAAGGGCCACTGCAGATCTCACCGTTATGCAAGGTAGGATAGCCGATGTCCTGAGGGGTTTTATCCAACATCCACTCACTGCCATCGCCTTTCTGATCTACCTTGTTATAATGAACTACAAGCTCACAATCATCGTGTTCGTGGCCGGTCCCTTAATTGTCTGGATAATCCGGCTGTTCGGGCAGAAGGTGAAGAAGCATGCCGCAAGAGTCCAGGATACAACCGCTGAGGTTACATCTGCTTACCAAGAGACCCTTTTGTGCCTCAAGCTGGTTCACGGGTTTTTCCAGGGCGACAGGGAGGTGGAAAATTTTCGGCAACTGGCAGAAAAACTTTATAAGAGGGTAATGCAATGGTATCGCTGGAACATGGGCCTGAGCCCCATGCTGGATGTAACATTGTTTCTAGTGTTACCTGGCATTCTGGTGGTAGGAAAGATCTATTTTCACCATACGCTGGGCGAGATGATGTCAATGCTGTATGCTTTTTCCAGGGTTTACGCCCCTGTTAAGAGACTCGCAAGAGTTCACAACAGCTTGCGGACCTTGCAGGGAGCAACCCAGCGGGTTTTTGCTATAATGAACACGGATCCAGTTATAAAAGACCGCCCCGGTGCAATTGAGCTACCTCCTCACAAGGAATCCGTTGAGTTTGACAGCGTGAGTTTTGGATACAATGGCAAGGACATGGTGTTACGGGATCTTTCATTCAGGGTTCGAGCGGGAGAAATGGTTGCATTCGTGGGATCCACGGGGGCTGGCAAAAGTACGCTGTTAGATTTAATCCCCAGATTTTATGATGTGACAAATGGAGCGATCAGGATAGACGGTATTGATATCAGGGATGTCAGTCTTTCGTCGTTGCGCAGACAGATAGGTATAGTAAGTCAGGATATCTTGCTGTTTCACGATACCATTGGAAACAATATCCGCTATGGAGTACCAGAGGCCTCGATGGATGATGTGGTACGTGCTGCCAAGGCTGCAAATGCCCATGAGTTCATCCTCGCACAGCCAAAGGGCTATGACACGGTAGTGGGGGATCAGGGAACTATGCTCTCCGGAGGACAGAAACAGCGTATAGCCATAGCAAGGGCCTTGCTCACAGACCCTTCCATCTTGATCCTGGATGAAGCAGCTTCAGCTCTTGATGCGGAAAGTGAGAGACTGGTTCAAGAGACCATAGAAAGTCTGCATGGGACCAGGACAATTCTGGTTGTGGCCCACAGATTGAGCACGATTCTCAAAGCGGATCGGATCTATGTCTTGGAAAATGGCCGTATTATTGAATCGGGAAGTCTGGAAGAACTTCTGGCAATAAACGGGCGTTTTCGCCATTTGCACGATCTTCAGTTTGGAGCCTGAGTCCTATATTCCTCGTATGCCTCAAGGGCCTCTTTTTCAAAGACCTCTTCCTCATCAGTATATCTAGGGGAGAAATGAAAAAGCTTGAGGTGCCTGACCCGGGCCTCCGCTGCAATTTGGCCAGCCTCGCGGGCAGTGAGGTGAAATTTCTTCCTGGCAATTTCCCTGTCCCTTTGAAGGAATGCCGCCTCTATGAAAAGCAGGTCACTTCCTTTGATCAGGGAGACGATTTTCTTTCTGTTCTCATCAGTTCCGATCACGTCGGTAATGTACCCTATCTTTTTCCCTGGCGAAATTTTGGCAATCTTTTCAATGAGCATGCCCAGCTTGAAGCGTTTTTCCTTTACTACTGATCCATTGCGCTCCCACGTTACATCAAAATCACTCGTTGGGTCCCTGTTTTCATAAATTGCTTGCTTGAACCTGTTGAGCCATGGTCCCACGGGAAGCTCCAACTCTTCCAAGGCCTCTTTGATCACATTTACGTAAACGTTTTCAACCAGGCATAGCCCGAGACATGGGGTCCTGTGGTCAAGTAATTCAGCCTTGATGTAAAAAGAGGGCTCGGACCAGATAATGCCCTGGTTGGGCTTTGAGCTGGTCAAGGGTTTGGCCCTGAAACCCTCTCTGCACACATAGGTCTTTTGAAGAATCTGGTCAAGATGGACCTCATGAACATGAATTAACAGATCATCCTCGTACTCTCCCACGAGATTCCAGGTATAGGAGTGAAATTTACCCTCAATATTCTCAAAAAACCCCGGGGGCCCGAAAATGTGTAACGTCCTGTGTCGGCCCAAGAAATGCCTCAAAAGCGTATCAAAGCCAATAAAATGGTCCATATGAGTGTGAGTCACAAACACATGGGAGACCTTGAGCAGGTCCCTGGATGAGAGGGCATGGACGTCGCCCGGGTCGAAGAGTAGGGCCCTTTTTTCAAAGCGGAAAGGGATGAACAACCCCGGGTCAGAGAAAGGGTTGTTAATCAGCCTGGGCTGAAATGAAGGTCGCATAGGGTTGTGGCTACCTCTCTGAGGTTGTGGCAATTTATTGACAAACATTAGCAGATATGAGAGGTTTTGCCAATAAATTGCACAGCTTTGAGGGCTCCATGACACTGACCAAAGGGAAACTTGTCGAAAGCGTGAGACAGCGGGTTTCACTTGTAAGAAAGCAAAAACCCTTTCAACGCTCTCTTTTCCCGGAGATGGAGCGACAGTACCTTTCTAAAGAACGGGCCTCGAAACTTGTTGACAGGGTTTTCGAAATTATAAAAAGCAGCCTGGAGAGGGGCGATGATGTCCTGATAAGCGGGTTTGGCAAGTTCAAGGTCAGGTTCAGGTGGGCCAAAAAAGGGAGAAACCCCCAGACAGGACAGTCTATCATCATCCCCTCCCGGAGGATCGTGACATTTCAGGCCTCAAAGAAGTTGAGGGAAAAGATGAATAAGAAGTGAGGAGCCGGAAGTCAGAAGACAGAAGCTTGGCCGCCTCGGGCGGCCCAAAAGCCAGAAGATAGAAGCCAGAAGTTAAGAAAGCCCAAAAAGGGAAGGCCACCCACGGGCGGCCCCCTCCTGAGATATAGCTCCTTGGTGATCCACCTCCCAACTCTAGCTCACTTAAACACTATCTGCCCATCTTGTGCATCGATTATCACATGATCCCCTTCCTTGATTGTACCCTCAAGGATTTTGGTTGCAAGAGGATCCTGGATCATATGCTGTATGGTCCTCTTGAGCGGTCTTGCGCCATAGACAGGGTCAAAGCCTGCCTTTGCCAGTAGTTCTTTTGCTGCCGGTGTGAGTTCAATGGTGATCTTTTGAGCCTCAAGACGTTTGGCTAGAAGACCTATCTGTATATCCACTATCTTTTTAATCTCTTCAGGACCAAGTGAGTTGAATATAATGATTTCATCAATTCGGTTCAGGAATTCTGGCTTAAAAGTGGCTCTCAGGGCCTCCATAACGCGGCGTTCCATTTCTGCTTGATCTTTGCCCGCCAGTTCCTGAATCCACTGACTCCCTATGTTTGATGTCATTATCAGCACAGTGTTCCTGAAGTCCACGGTCCTGCCTTTACCATCCGTGAGACGGCCGTCATCGAGGATCTGGAGCAGTGCGTTGAATACATCGGGGTGCGCCTTTTCGATCTCGTCAAACAATATGACAGAGTACGGATGCCGCCTCACAGCCTCGGTAAGGTATCCGCCCTCTTCATATCCCACATAGCCGGGTGGAGCCCCGATCAAACGAGCCACCGAGTGTTTCTCCATGTACTCGGACATATCCACCCTGATCAGGTACTTTTCATCGTCAAAGAGGAATTCGGCCAAGGCCCTTGCAAGCTCCGTCTTACCAACGCCTGTAGGCCCAAGGAATATGAACGAACCAATGGGGCGATTGGGATCCTGAAGCCCTGATCTTGCTCGGCGCACGGCATTGGACACAGCTATGATGGCCTTCTCCTGCCCAACGACTCTCTGTGCTAGCCTTTCTTCCATGTGAAGGAGCTTTTCTCTTTCTCCTTCCATGAGCTTTGCCACCGGTATGCCGGTCCATTTGGCCACGATTTCAGCTATATCTTCGGCATCAACTTCCTCTTTGAGCATTTTTCGCTCAGATTGCAGTTGCGCCAGCTTCTTGTTTTCTTCTTCAAGGGCCTTTTCCAGCTCTATGAGTCGACCATATCTCAGTTCGGCGGCCTTGGTTAGGTCACCCTCTCGTTCAGCCCTCTGGGCCTCGTTCTTTGTGGCCTCAAGTTGCTCCTTGATCTCCCTTATTCTTGTAATGACCTCCTTTTCCTTTTTCCAGTGCTCAATCATCTCTTCCCGCTGTGCTGAGAGCTGGGCAAGTTCCTCTTCCAGCTTTTGCAGGCGGTCCTTTGAAGCAGGATCTTTTTCTTTCTTGAGGGCCTCTCTTTCTATTTCCAACTGAGTGATTCGCCGCTGAAGATCATCAATTTCAGCAGGCATGCTGTCGATCTCAATCCTCAGCTTAGAAGTGGCTTCATCAATGAGGTCGATGGCTTTGTCAGGTAGAAACCTGTCCGTGATGTATCGATGCGAAAGGATTGCTGCTGCAACTATGGCCGAGTCCTTGATCCGAACACCATGGTGCACCTCGTATTTTTCTTTCAATCCCCTGAGGATAGAAATGGTGTCCTCCACTGTGGGCTCCTCAACCAGCACAGGCTGAAACCTTCGCTCAAGAGCGGGGTCCTTTTCAATGTATTTTCGATACTCGTTAATGGTTGTAGCTCCTATGCACCTGAGTTCACCCCTGGCAAGGGCAGGTTTAAGCATATTGGAGGCATCCACGGCTCCCTCCGCCGCACCTGCGCCCACAAGGGTGTGCATCTCATCTATGAAAAGGATTATTTGGCCGTGGGAGTCTGTTATCTCTTTTATGACCGCCTTGAGCCTGTCCTCAAACTCTCCACGGTACTTTGCCCCCGCAATGAGGGCCCCCATATCCAGGGCCACCAACCTTTTGTCTTTCAATGTCTCTGGCACATCTCCGTGAACGATTCTCTGAGCAAGTCCCTCCACAATTGCGGTCTTACCAACCCCTGGCTCTCCTATGAGTACGGGATTGTTCTTCGTCCTGCGGGACAATACCTGGATCACTCTGCGGATTTCTTCGTCTCGGCCTATGACTGGATCAAGTTCTCCTTTGGCTGCCAAGGCTGTGAGGTCCTTGCTGAACCTCTCAAGAGCCTGATATTTATCTTCAGGGTTCTGATCTGTAATTCGCTGGCCGCCACGGATATCCACGAGGGCCTGCAAGATGCTATCCCTGGTAATGCCGGCCTCAGCAAGGATTCGAGCTGCCTCTCCTTCTTTTTCATCTGCCACCGCCAAAAGAATATGCTCCAGGCTTACATATTCGTCTTTCATCTGTTCTGCCTCGGCAAATGCCTTATCGAGCACATTCTTTGTGCGGGGAGAGATATATAGCTGCCCAATTGCAGCTCCTGAGACCTTGGGGAATTTATCAATGGCTGCCTCCAACGCTTCTATGATCTGGGCCTGATTGGCTCCTATCTTGCCCAATAGCGGGGGAACAACGCCCTCCTTCTGATCCAGGATGGCCCTCAAAAGGTGTTCGGGTTCTATTTGTTGATTGCCGAAACGCTCGGCAACCTGTTGAGAGGCCTGCATGGCCTCTTGTGCTTTCAATGTGAATTTGTCCAATCGCATATGTTGATTCCTCCTGTATTTGTGGTGTTGGTTTTAATGCCCGCTGATCTACACTCGCCGCGTGACCATTACTAATCTTGATAGCTTATTACTATCCAAGTGAGAAGCTTAACCAGTTTTAATCACGCCACGTTAAGGCAGGCTAATAAAAATTAAGATCAACTGTAAGGATGTCAACTTGGTGATCAAAAGATCTGACGAAGCCCCGATACAATGAATTGGGCGGCTATGACGGAAAGGAGCAGACCCATCAGCCTGGTTAATACCCTGATACCTCCCACTCCGAGGAGGCGACTTATCTGTTGGCCAAACCGAAAGACAATGTAAACGACAAAACAGGCTAGAGGAATGGCAATCAAAAAGACAGGAATAGTGCGTGTTGTAGTGGCCTGATCCCTCCAGACAAGCACAGCTGTAATTGCCCCTGGACCGGCCAGGAAGGGCGTAGCAAGGGGAACAAAAGCCACACTGTCTTTTGAGATGGCCTCGTGTTCCTCTTCGTCGCTGGTCTTCAACCCGCTCGGGATTAGGGCAAGCATTTGGAGGGAATATATAAAAAATATGAAGCCCCCGGCCAACTGGAAGGCAGGGAGGCTGATATGGAAAAAATCCAGCACTAAGTTACCTGTCATGGCAAAAAATAATAAAATGATGGCCGCAGTAATGGTGGAAATGGCAGCGATTCGGCGGCGCTCTTGGGGAGATTTTTGAGCAGTGAACATTAGGAAAAAAGGGAGGTTACCCATGGGGTCCATAATGATAACAAGGGGAATCAAGATTGTTGCTATGTGTCGAAAAAGTTCCATTGGAAGTTGTGAGTGCCTAAAGTGAACTAGGGTACCTAGAGTGATCTAAAGTTATGAATAAGTGAGTTTAGCAGCAAGATATCCGGCAAATCAAGCACTCCCCGCTTCAACAAAGAGATTTTTTTTGCTACAGTGGGAGTATTAGACCTGCCTTGCATTTGTCTTTCAAGTCTTATTTCGGAGAATCTCGATGAGAAGAGTCTTCTTCCTGTGCATATGGCTTTTCGCTATTGTCCTTACTTCAATAAATCCTTGTATACCAGATGCGCAGGCCCGCGAGGGCTTGTCCCTACTCAGTAGGATAATAGCCCAATACAATCGAGCAGCCATTCGACGTAGTTTGTCGGATCACACTTACAGGGGCGAGGCAGGAGTCCTTCGTATGAGGCCAGAGGTGGCCAGAGATTTTGGCCTGAAGGTAGAAATTGATGAAATCTACAGACGGGCAGCAGAGCTAACCAGGCAGTCTGAAGATGCTTACAGGGAGCTGCTAGAGCAGCTCAAGAAGAAAGCCCCGAAAGGCTTAAGGCGTAAGGAGGCAGATAAACTTCTAAGCTTGGCCATTTTCTACAACTCGAAAAAGACCCAGGCAAGCAAACTTTTCTTGGCTTATTACAGGGCACTGGATTCGGGTCAGGACGAACGGTTAGTTGATAGTGTATGTATGGAACTGCTGAAAAAGGAACTAAAGCGAAGCCTGCACAGATACCGTAATAAGTTGCGAGATTCCCTTGCAGATTTCTTTAACCGCACGTACGGAGGTTCTGAAATTGATCCCCCTCTGACCCCGTCCAATGTGGAGTTTGTAAATTCGGTTTTCCGTGAATTCTCTAAGAATGCCTCATCTCAAATTTTGCAGAATTATGACCTGGATTTATTTTTGTTAAGGGCTGATTCGGTTAAGCCGGAAGTATGGAAAATGCTCTTCCCTCCTAGACTTCGCTCGTATGGGCAGATAGTTGAGCGTTTATACCTTAAGGCGGGCAAAAGAGGGTACAGTGTGCACCCGGTCCTGTTCATGGCGCTGATGAGAAGGGAGTCCAATTTTGACCCTACGGCAGTCTCTGATGTGGGGGCTGTGGGCCTCACTCAGATAATGCCTGGCACTGCCAAGTTATTGGGAATGAATACGGTATATCTGCCGCCTTATTTCCGCAAGGCAGGGGAATTCTTGAGGAAGGCCAGACAATGGAGAGCAAGGGCCTTAGCGCTGGTTGAGGGGGTTAAGGGAAAAGAGGATCGTGAGATGATCCGGAAGGCCTGGGAGTATATGCAAAAGGCAGAAACCCTTGCGGCAGAGAGTGGCAAATTGTTCCACAGGTACCAAAGAGATTTGTTGGAGCGGCATACTGACGAGCGCCTAGACGTGGAAAAAGCAATAATGCATGGATATAGATATTTCGCAGAAATGCTCAGGAGATACAAAGGAGACATTAGCCTTGCACTTGCCGCATACAATGCAGGACCTAGCCGGGTGAAACAGTACGGAGGCATTCCCCCGTTTCCTGAAACCGTGGCTTTTAGAAATACGGTTATTGAGTATTATGAGGAATACCTGAGTAGACTGGGTATAAGAGATGGACGTTAGGGCTTGCAAAGGGCTAATACCTTCTGGCTTCTTGTAACCATCGCAGCCAGATTCTTTTGCGGTTCTGAAACTTGTGCAGCACCCGGTCCAGACGATTGGACAATTCTAAGTCGAATATCTTTTTGCGGGAGAAGGCCAGGAGTTCCTTTTCCAAATTTTCCCAAGGGGGCATGCGATCCAGTTCGCCATGGACGAACTTATCAAAGTCAGAATGCATGCGTTCGATACGAGCTTCAAATTGCTGGATTGCATTTCTTATTGCAAGGTTTTCGTCTGCAATGGCCATTTTGTCCCCCAACGAATTTATTTAATTTAATATGGAATCGGCATTTCCATATTATTTTTCAACGGTATGTGGCCGTGGCATGAGGCATGTAAATGGTTCCGGGCACATTCCCCGCCCGGGTGCAGGAACTGGTTTTGAAGATTTGATGAACTCGTATATAGAGACGGCAGAATAAAAAGGTCCATGAGCGCAGAGTCGGGAGATCCTTTTCAGCCTGCATCTGAGTTCTTACAGTGAGGCGGTCCTTCCCGCCTGCCTGGCTCCGGACGCCTGCCTGAATGCACGCGACAGGCAGGCAATCCTGTTGTAGTGGGACAGATGGACTTTCTATGAAGCTGTCAATATTTGGAAAGGAAAAAGGGGGAAAAGATCATGACACAAGACGCCTTAAGGGAATCAGATCTGCCAGGTATTAAACTGCTGAAAAGGGGTAAGGTCAGGGATGTTTACGAGCTTGATGATAAACTGCTGATAGTGGCAAGTGACAGGATCTCGGCCTATGACGTGGTGATGGATGATCCTATTCCAGACAAGGGCAAGATCCTGACGCAGATGTCAATGTTCTGGTTTGACAAGGTTTCACACATAGTGCCTAATCATGTTATTACCTCAGACCCGGATAAGTTCCCATCTCCGGCAAGTCGTTTTTCCGATGTACTGGAGGGAAGAACCATGCTGGTGCGCAAGGCTAAACCTCTTCCTGTTGAGTGTATTGTGAGAGGGTATTTGTCCGGTTCTGGCTGGAAAGAGTATCTGGAAAAAGGAAGTGTGTGCGGGATCCGATTACCCCAAGGGTTGAAAGAATCCGAACAGCTTCCTGAACCTATTTTCACCCCGTCCACAAAGGCCGAAGAGGGTATACATGATGAAAACATTTCATTTGAAACAGCATGCGAGCTAATCGGCAAAGACCTGGCAGAAAGGGTGAGAGAAATCAGCCTTTCCATATATGGATATGGCAGAAGTTATGCTGCTGAGCGTGGGATTATAATAGCAGACACCAAATTTGAATTTGGTCTATTGAATGGAGAACTGATACTTATACTTATTGACGAAATTTTAACCCCAGATTCGTCCCGATTCTGGCCCGCTGATGAGTACCGACCCGGTCGCCCGCAGAAGAGTTTTGACAAGCAATTCCTCAGAGATTACCTAACCGAAATAGGATGGGGAAAGCAGCCTCCCCCCCCAAAGTTGCCTCAAGAAATAATCCAGAAAACCAGGGAAAAATATCTGGAGGCACTCCGAAGAATAACGGGTATGGACTTGTCATGATTAAGAGTCCCCGTGGCCTTGACAAAGCCCTAAGTGATGCTTAACGTTTTCTGTAGTCTGAATAATAGGGGAATAGATCAATATCACTATCACTCCAAGAGGCAGGAATATCCAGCAAGGGATGATGGACGCGGAAAGAAACGATAAGGTAGAGGTGCATCAAACTGAGGAATCTTCTGCAAAGGCACAGGGCGGCAAGGCTGCCAGCGCCGGGGAGAAGGAAGTTGCTCTTGAGAAATTGACCAAGGCAGAGCTGATTGAGAAGCTCAAGGCAGCAGAAGAATCCGCCAAGAAATATCTTGATATGTATGTACGTGCCCAGGCGGAGATGGAAAATCTTAAGAAACGCCTGCGGAAAGAAAAAGAAGATTTTCTGAAGTTTGCAAACGAGTCCCTTATTAAGGAGCTGTTGCCCGTTGTTGACAATTTGGAGAACGCTCTTAGGCACGCCCAGGATGAGAATTCCGTCGAGGCCCTGAGAGAAGGGATAGAGCTTACCCTCAAGGGCATGAAGGATGCGCTCTCAAAAGCAGGCGTTGAGGAGATTAAAGCATTAGGGGAGCGCTTTGATCCCAACTATCACCATGCTGTATCCCAGGAAGAAACTGACAAGGTAGATCCCGGAACGGTAGTTCAAGAACTTCAAAAAGGATATCTCTTACACCAGCGACTTCTCAGGCCTGCAATGGTCGTTGTGAGCAAAAGCCCCGGCACAGCAGGTGGCGAGTCAAGTGGTACAAGGACGGAAGCCGACTCAGAGACCTGAGGAGTAATTGTGGGTGTTTAGTTGAGTAGCCCTTTTCTACGTCATTACTTACATGCTCAAGACATGGGAAATTTTCAAGCTTATTGCTGTGTCTCTATACACAGATCCTGACCTAGATCCTCGGTAGGGCGCTTTCAGGGAAGTAAATTAAGTGAATATAAAGATAATATATAAAAGGGTTTAAGAAGGAGGCAGAAAAATGGGAAAGATAATTGGAATTGACCTTGGCACCACGAATTCCTGTGTCGCCGTAATGGAGGGAGGCGACCCTGTGGTCATTGCCAATGCCGAGGGGAGCCGAACAACCCCCTCTATGGTGGCATTTACCGATAGCGGAGAGAGACTAGTGGGGCAGGCGGCCAAACGCCAGGCTGTAACCAATCCCGAGAACACCATTTTTGGTGTTAAGAGGCTTATCGGCCGCAAGTATGATTCTAAGGAGGTTCAGGAAGACATAAAGGTACTTCCGTATAAGATAGTAAAGGCGCCCAATGGTGATGCCTGGGTGCGTGTGAAGGGAAAGGATTATAGCCCTGCTGAGATCTCTGCCATGATCCTCCAGAAAATGAAGCAGACTGCTGAAGATTACTTGGGCGAGAAGGTAGAGGAAGCGGTGATCACGGTCCCGGCGTATTTTAATGACAGCCAGCGCCAAGCCACCAAGGATGCGGGCCGAATTGCGGGCCTCAAAGTGGAAAGAATCATAAATGAGCCCACAGCAGCAGCCCTGGCATACGGCCTGGACAAGAAAGGTGATCGCAAAATAGCGGTATTCGACCTCGGTGGGGGGACCTTTGATATCTCCATTCTGGAAATAGGTGAAGGCGTGTTTGAGGTGAAGGCTACCAATGGAGACACGCATTTGGGGGGTGAAGACTTCGACCTCAGGATTATTGATTACCTGGCCGATGAGTTTATGAAGGACCAGGGAATAGACCTGAGGAAGGATCGCATGGCGCTACAGAGGCTTAAAGAGGCCGCTGAAAAGGCTAAGTGTGAGCTTTCGGGCGCTATGGAAACGGACATCAATCTTCCCTTCATCACAGCAGATGCAAGTGGCCCCAAGCACCTCAATATGAAGCTGA
>JALVSJ010000122.1 GCA_027024445.1 Desulfobacterales bacterium | reverse complement strand
CTCTTATGTGGAAGGTTTCTATGGGACGACCCTGTCCTGGTCATGGGGCAAAGGATTGACTTTTGCAAAGACTGTTATAGCTCTTTCAAACGGATTAGAGGCCCGGTTTGCCCTTCATGTGGCAAACCCTACCCCAAAGACTCGGGTCAAGACCATCTTTGCCAAGACTGTATGACTCACCCACCATTTTATGACATGATCACGGCGCCTTTTGTTTTCGACGGGCCTTTGATGGATGCCGTGCACATATTCAAGTACAGTGGAAAATCCCATTTTGCCAAATCCCTTGGTCCCCTGTTGGCCCAATTTGTCCGCGAAAACCTTTACTTTGCTCAAACTCCCGTGGTTATGCCCATACCTCTTCATCCCAAACGGTTAAGGCAAAGAGGGTTCAATCAAAGCCTGTCTCTTGCAAGATACATTGTCTCAGAACTGAGAGGGCAACTGGACTACCTTTCCCTTTCGAGGGGAAAATTTACTGCACCACAGACAAAACTGAGTAGGCAGGAGCGATTAAAGAATCTACGCAAGGCCTTTGTCCTGCGAAGACCCGAAGTCGTTAAAGGAAAAACCGTATTGCTTGTGGATGATGTTGCTACTACCGGCACGACTTTTAACGAATGCGCCAAAGTCCTGAGAAAGGCAGGAGCTACTGAGGTGCTCTGTGTTGCCTTGGCGAGAGCAGTATAAAGGTGGAATAATGGAATATTGGAATGCCTGCCTGACTGCCGGCGGCAGGCGGGCCTGCCCGACGGTCAGGCGGTGTGGAATGATTGGGAAAGGAAAAATGGAATGATGGAATATTGGGTTAAAGGTGACGAATCCCGAATAACGAATAACTAATAACGAATAACTGGTAACGTCATCACCGAGGAGGACAAATGAAAACATCAAGGGACAAGATCAGAACCCTTGAAGACCTGAAAGCCGAGTGTCAAACGCTCAAGCAGGGCAACAAGAAGATTGTATTCACCAATGGATGCTTTGATATACTTCATCCGGGCCACACGCGCTACCTGGAGCAGGCCCGCGCCCTAGGAGATTACTTAATCGTTGGCTTGAACAGCGACTCTTCGGTTCGCAAAATCAAGGGCCCAGAGCGTCCTATCCTGCCCCAAGAAGCGAGAGCAGAAGTCCTGGCAGCTCTCCAGTTCGTAGATGCTGTGGTGATTTTTGACGAGCCAGATCCTTATCGGGTGATAAAGACCCTTGTGCCCGATGTTCTCGTAAAAGGTGGGGACTGGGCAGAAGATGAGATTATAGGGTCGGACATTGTGAAATCTGCCGGTGGCAAGGTAGTCCGGATCCCCTATGTCGAGGGCTTTTCCACCACAGCCATCCTGAACCGCATCGCCCAAATGACGGGTAATACCGATTGACGCACATTCCGATTATGAAGAAAGTCTCGCAGTTTTACCTAGAAATCATGTATCAATTGTGCTATAGTAGTAGATTACAGCTAGCGTAGCTGATAGCATTCCCCCGCGCCCATAGCTCAGCTGGATAGAGTGACGGACTACGAATCCGTAGGTCGGAGGTTCGAATCCTCCTGGGCGCGCCATTTCCTTTTTCTCTCCTCAGTGATTGATTTCACTCTGGCAATCAGCAACCATCGGTTGAATCGCTGGTTGCTAAGATAGCAAATTAACATATGGCGTGGCTTTTTTGGGCTCTGTCGGGTCTATCGAAGATCTCTGGGGCCTCGTGATCATCTCATTTGCTTCCCAGAAAAACTTTATACCCTTTGTACGTCATGTAGAGATCTCCTTTGTGCGCGATCTCAAAGGGCGAGTGCATGGAAAGCACTGCCGGGCCACAGTCAATGACCTGCATCCCGTAAGCAGCCAAGAATTTGGCCACAGTACCGCCGCCCCCTTCATCCACCTTTCCCAGCTCTCCTGTCTGCCAAACTACCTTGTTCCTGTTAAAAAGACTTCTTAGGGACCCAACGTATTCTGCGCTTGCGTCATTGGAGTTGTACTTCCCACCGTGGCCTGTAAATTTTGTCAGACATACTCCATATCCCATCCTGGCAGCATTGCGTTTTTCATGGACATCTTGATAATC
>JALVSJ010000121.1 GCA_027024445.1 Desulfobacterales bacterium | reverse complement strand
GGCTCGGATCTGTGGCATAGAGGGCATGATCTTTCGCATGGGTTTTCTGGGTGAGCTGAGCTATGAAATTCATATCCCCTCGAGTTACGGGCCTTATGTATGGGAAAGATTGATTGAAGAAGGTAAACCCGAAGGGCTAAAACCTGTGGGACTGGAGACACAATTCGTTTGCCGTTTAGAGAAAGGTCATGCAATTCCAGGACTGGATATTGACGGAAATACTACTCTCTTTGAGGCGGGATTTGGCTGGGCTTGGGAGGAGGCAAAAGCAGAGACAGTGGTGGGAGGTCCGGTGCTCTCGCACCTCAAAGACAAACCCTACCGCCAGAGAGTTATAGGCTTTGTTTTGAATAATAAGGTTCCGATAAAAGAGGGTTATCTGGTAGTGAAGGGCCAGAGAAAACTAGGTCACGTGACCTCTGCTCGATACAGCCCTTTGCTGGAGAAAGTAATAGGGCTCGCACTCGTAAGGGTGGACCAGGATACCTTCAAACAAGGTACAGTTACCATATATGGCGATGATAACCGCTACCAGGCTGAGGTGGTTAACGCTCCATTTTACGACCCTGAGGGACAAAGGCTGAGGATATGATAAGACGAACTAATCCGATTTCACCTCCCAAATGGGCCGTTGTGCGCTCAAAGGCGACAGTTGCCGGTTTCAGTGTCATAGAAGAATTCGCCCACGAAGGCAGGAGCTTTTCTGTTGCAGTTGGTGACCTGAGCCACAGGCCCAAGGCTTTGATTCAAGGCGAGTATGTGATAAGAAATTTCAGGAGAAAGGCCGGAGATGCGCTATGGCATGAAACGGGCTTTGTGGGACTTACTCGAGCGGATGAAGCAATTGTGTTTGATTTAAAGGGAGATCCGGAGCCTCGTTGGCCCAGCCCTGATTTCACGGATATGACAGAAGGCCTGGCTCTATTGTGTGTCTACGGAGAGAAATCGGGAGAAATAGCCGAGAGGCTTTTTCCAATAAATATATGGCCTTATGGAAAGACTGAGCCTATCATTACGATAACGAAATATGGTGAGATAAAGGTCTGGGTGGTCAATCCAATGAGTAGAGAGGAAGGCTTCTTCCTGCTATGTGCCAGATCTCATGCTCAAGGTCTTTATGATGCCTGTCTAGATGCAGGGAAGGAGATTGATATTATGCCGGTGGGACTACGGGAAGTGGACAATTGGGTAAACCAAATTGCGTCTTAAGTATTTGGGCGTACCAGGATTCAAGGTCGTAGGCGGAAATATTAACATTCAGCTAAATCTTTGTTTGGGTTCTTGGGGGAGACTGCTTGTGGCATAAACTACTTAAGATTTTTTGCTAGGAGGTACTATTATGAAGAGAGTTGTTTTGTCTATGTTTGTTGTTTTGCTGATGGTTTTGTGGGTTGGAGGCAATGCCGAGGCCAAGATGTTTCGGATTGGAGAATTTCAAATTGTATCGCATCCAGCCCTTGATAACGACTCAAAAGGATTCAGAGATGCCTTGGCCGAGGAGGGGTTCATAGAAGGGAAGAACATAATAATTGATCGACAAAACGCACAGGGCGACCAGTCAAACTGTGCAATAATTGCCAGAAAGTTTGAAGATGATAAGGTAGATCTGGTTCATGCAATAAGTACCCCCTGCGCCCAAGCTCAAGTAAAGGTGAGCAAGAAAATCCCTATAGTTTTTTCGTCAGTGACTGATCCGGTTAAGACGGGTATAGTGCCTAGAATGGGAAAAACTGGAACAAACGTCACTGGTGTAAGTGACAGATGGCCTGTTGCCCTCCAATGCAGAATGTATCAGGACATACTCCCATATGCGAAACGCTGGGGGACAATCTACAATCCCGGTGACATAAATGTAACCTTTCATATAAAAGAGATGAAAGAGACCATCGAAAAATTGGGGGGTAAGCTGATTGAAGCTCATGTTGCCACCAGTTCTGAGGTAATGCAGGCCGCACAGAGCCTGGTCGGTAGAGTAGATGCAATTCATATAACGTCCGATAACACTTGTGTCTCGGCTCTCGAATCGGTGGTAAAGGTGTGTAACGCCAATAAGATTCCGCTGTTTGTAGGTG
>JALVSJ010000120.1 GCA_027024445.1 Desulfobacterales bacterium | reverse complement strand
CGCTCAAGAAGCCCTAGGAGGAAAGTTTTGTTTGTGGCATTCATAAGGCCGTATGTGATTCCGTGGTCAGGGCCATACCAAATTAAAACAGCATGAGTAAGCTCTCCGCTGTCCAGATCATCGTGAAGCATTTGTAAAACGGTCTCCCAGGGCTTGCGGATTTGCACGACTTCACCCATTTTGCGCTCCTAGCAATAAAATTTTGCGGCAAGCTCAATGAGCTTCTGGATTTTTTTGCTTGGTTTCCTCCCGTTTAGCACGTAGTACACAGTTCTGAGAGACAAACCAAGGGCCTCCCCAGCCTCTTTTTTGCCCCCGAACCGTTTGACCAGCTTATTCATTAGTATCGCATGTTTAGCTTTGCTTATTTGCATCTGTTTCGGCATAACCATTTCCTCCCGCTAAATTTTTTTTGAGTGCAGTGCATTTTTTTTGTTGACAGCTTATCACGATTCGTGGTAACGTGTCAAGCAAAATAAGGAGACGAAAAAAAGTTGACAAAAACTTCTGTGCTAGATATAGTGACACACAATCCGGTGGTGCAGTTGAGGGTTACTTCGTCATGTCTCGGACGCATCCGTTCCCCTCAACGCTTTTCCCCGGATTTTTTTTGCCTGAAAGGAGACGGTAAAAATGAAAGTAAACACGTCAACAAAAGGAATGGACTACCGCAAGGACAGGGATCACAGGCTGGCCGGCGGTTATGGCCCCTATGCCGCCAAACAAAGTCCTGAAGCTCTCTTGCGTAGAGCCGTCATGGCAAATCTGCTGTGGGAAGATCAATTCTACATGGACGGCATAGATGTTTCCCTTCAGATTCAGAGCCTCATCCCGAACATTGATCCTTTTACGGTTTTCAGGATTGCAATGGAGGCTAGGCTCAAACAAAAGCTGCGCCATGTGCCCCTGTTCATTGCCAGTGAAATGTGCAAGCATGAGTCTCACAAGCGTCTGGTAGCTGAGTTGTTGCCACAGATAATTCGCCGTCCTGACGAAATAACAGAGTTCCTCGCCATCTATTGGCGAGACGGTCGAAAACCCATTGCGGCCCAGGCCAAAAAGGGCCTAGCAAAGGCGTTTGAGCGTTTCGATGCTTATCAGTTTGCGAAATACAATCGCAAGACAGCTATCACCTTAAAAGATGTAATGTGCCTGGTTCACCCCAAGCCTCCCCAAGGCAAGGAAGAACTTTATAAGCAGCTTATGGATGATACTTTGCCCGTCCCTGACACGTGGGAAGTCGCCCTTTCCCGTGGCGATGACAAGAAGGCCACCTGGGAGAGGCTTATCAGCACCAAGAAGTTGGGTGCCTTAGCCTTCCTGCGGAACTTGCGCAACATGGAGGAGGTAGGCGTAGACCCTGAAATTATTCGTCAGGGCTTCGCATCTATCAATCCCCGTTGGCTGCTCCCTCTTAATTTCTTTGCAGCAGCAAAAGTAGCTCCCCGATGGCTGCGAGAAATTGAAGACTTGATGTTTCGGTCGCTTGTAAATGTTCCCAAGTTGTCTGGCTATACCATCTTCATCGTGGATGTGTCAGGCTCGATGGATAACAAATTAAGCGACAAAAGCACTATGAGCCGTCTGCACGCTGCGGCAGCAATGACTGTGCTTGCAGCCGAAATGTGTGACCGCATTTCCATATACGCCACTGCGGGTGATGATGACCTCCGCAAGCACCAAACGGCCCTTGTGCCTGCATGCCGTGGTTTTGCGTTGGCTGATAAGATTATGGCGGCACAAAGCACCCTCGGCTGGGGTGGGATCTTCACCCGTCAGTGCCTTGAATATATCAGGGATCAGGAAAGAAGCACCCCTGACCGCATCATCGTTTTCAGCGACAGTCAGGACTGCGACTGGCCGCACAGCAGGGTCCCCTCGCCCTTTGGCAAAAGAAATTACATCATTGATGTGTCAGCGGAAACAAGGGGGATCGAATATCAGGGTATATGGACTGCCGAAATCAGCGGCTGGTCAGAACATTTCCTTACTTTTATTGCGGAAATCGAAAAAGATACCGTGAGCGAACGTAGTAGCGTATGAAACAGCCCTCCGTCACAGAGGCTTTAGGAGTATACGC
>JALVSJ010000119.1 GCA_027024445.1 Desulfobacterales bacterium | reverse complement strand
TCGTAATACAGTCTCCTGTTATCTATTACCATGTAAGCCATTGGATATTTTCCTCATGATATCTAAGATCAACCGACCGAAGTCAGGGTCATTGATATGTTTTGTTGATTCAAACACCAAGGCGCCTGGGGGCAGTTTGTCTTTAAGGGCATTTCTGAAGAGATACCTGGCCTCCCTGTCTTCGAGAGGACTGCCAGGGGAGTCAAAGGCTGAGAAGCCCCCCAGAGGTATTGCAAAGGCGACGGGCGCACTGGCCATTATGTATAGCTCAGCCAACCTTTGTGCCAGCTTGGCGAGTTCCTCCCGTGAAGTTCGAACCGCGGTAATGGCGGAATTATGAAGGTGAAAGGGTCTGCCGGGGAAGGTCTTCCTGGCAATTTCAACAGGTCCTGTCACCAAGAAATCAGTATTGCCAGGAATGAATATCGTTGGAACCCCTTTCTTGATTGACACGGTTGCGCGATCAGGCCCTGCGTCGTAGTCTCCACCAAAAAGATGATCCACGAGTTCGTGGAGGGACACCTCAATTACAAATTCGACGCGTTCTCGTTCAATGAGTTCATCCATGGCCTGTCCGCCTGAGCCGACGGTGTGGAATGTAATGACCTCTTTTCCTTCCCTTTCCAGGTGATCCCTAATAAAAGATACGCAGGCCTCTGTCGTGCCAAGTGTGGACATGGCAATCAGGGGCGCAGTACTGGATTTGACTTCGGAACCCGTTTGCCTGATACCTTTCACCATTCCAGAAAGTGCAAGGGCGCCGCTCTGGAGCACCGCTCTGGTTATCCTGTTTAGTCCCGCTAGATCACACACAGAGTGCAGCATCACGATATCTTTTGTACCTACAAATGGCCTAGTGTTCCTCGAGGCCATCGTGGAGATCATGACTTTGGGAAAGCCTATGGGCATGGCCCTCATAACAGCAGTGCCAAGAGTAGTGCCCATGGAACCGCCCAGTCCAATTATCCCATTTATCTGCCCGGCTTCAAATAATCTAAGCACGATCTCAGTGGCCCCGGAAATCATAGAATCGAGTGCCAGGCCTTCAGGCTTCATCTGCTGTATTTGTGAAAGCTGCTTGCCTGCTGCCTCAGCAACTTGGTCTCTGGAGATGTCAACTTGAACGGGACTCTTGTGCTTGATGCCTGCATCCAGGATCAAGACATTAAGAGACTGGGCCTCAAGACACCTTTTCAGGTATAGGGCCTCAGTTGCCTTTGTATCCATGGTGGCTATTATGAGGACAGATTGTTCAGGGCCCAATTCATTTTCCTCCTTTCATACACCTTTGCTAGATCTGAGACATCTTACTTTAGAGTATCATGTTGTAAACAATAGGCTGATCTATGGGGCTACCAAATCGTTCGGAGTAGACCCTGCATTTTGACACTAGAAGGAACGTGCACGGAACACTCCCCAGGTTTTCCTCCGAGAGGGTCTCAAAGTTTCCACCACCCTTAGAGATGACTAGATCGGCCTCTGCTACCAAGTTACGAACTTGAGACGAACACCTTCTCAAAATAGTTCCGGGCAGAGGCCCTTTGATACCGTTTTCCACGATACTGGCGACCTCCGCTATTGTTACAAATTGAGCATCACGGCTAGTAACATCAGTTAGAGTAGGCTCACTCCTTACCACGCAAGTAAAATCTATTGAGCGCATCTCCTTCAATGTCTGAATAAAGAGTTTATCGAGAACTATCTCACCGGCATTGTCAGCAAAGAATACTACTTTATTGCTCGACTCAAGTCTTTTAAGCAGTTCCTTGTTGTCTGGGTAGGGCAAATGCAAGCTGCTAATCTTCTTTTTCATGCCTTCTGCAAGCTCCGTAGGGTCATCTGTTACCATTGCATCCATTGAGTTTCCGATAATGCAGAGCTTTAAGGCTGTTTCAAAAGGATCTTTTGAGTGCCTAACGATTTCTTTCAGTTCTGAGTATATGCCAAGGAGCCTTTTATTGAGGGCCACCTTATCCTGCAAATACGGGTCATCATTGTTGGAATGTGTCTTTATTATCCTGAAGACCTGTTCCACCACTTCTGCACTGGTGATATTCCAGTGCTTGCCCTGTAGCGAAGG
>JALVSJ010000118.1 GCA_027024445.1 Desulfobacterales bacterium | reverse complement strand
AAAGGATCAAGATAGAGTACCTCTACTATGATTGGAATCTGAACAGATGAACATATCATAGGCAAAATTGACATTGTCTTCTACTGAGAGGTCTACACACGATGAATGAGAGTCTAGTCGTACCAGCAAAGGTAATCAGATCATATGGTGAGGGCGATACCTGCTTTGTGGGAGGTACACTGGCCCCTTGCACCATCATTATCATCGGAGCCTCAGGGGATCTGACCCGCAGAAAGATTATCCCTGCCCTTTTTTGCCTTTACTTATATGGTATTCTTCCATCCTCATGCAGAATTGTGGGCTGTGCCAGGACCCAGATGGACGACGAGCAGTTCCGGGACAATATGCAGCGGGCCTTGAAGGGAACCCCCCACTACCATCGTGAAAATTGGCCCTCTTTTGCCCGTATGCTTCACTATCATCAAATTAATTATTCGGACAAAACCACTTTCCTGTCCCTAGGCAGGCGTCTTAGGGAAATCCAAGAAGAATCTGGATCTGCTGGAAAACTATTCTACCTTGCGATCCCTCCCTCCCTGTATGAAACCGTGGTGACCGTTCTTGGCCGAGCAGATCTCATTGAAGAAGGTCCCTCTCCCTCCCAATGGTCGAGGGTAGTCGTTGAGAAGCCCTTTGGGAGGGATCTACGCAGTGCCATGGCCCTGGACAAGGCCCTCCACCGTTACCTTGCCGAACACCAAATCTACAGAATTGACCACTACCTGGCAAAGGAGACCGTACAGAACATCCTGATGTTCCGATTTGCCAATGCCATCTTTGAGCCCATCTGGAACCGCAGATACATAGAGTCTGTAAAGATAGCTGCCTTTGAAACACTTGGAGTGGAGCACAGAGCTGGCTATTATGAGCAGGCTGGAGTGCTGAGAGATATGTTCCAGAATCACATGATGCAGTTGCTCGCATTGACGGCCATGGAGCCTCCCGCCCAATTTGAGGCAGACCGGGTCAGGGACGAGAAAGTTAAGGTTTACAGGGCCCTGCGGCCTTTCCCAATCGATCGCTTGAATTCTTACCTGGTACTGGGACAGTATGATCGAGGAACTGTGGGACCTCAGCAAGTTGTCGCATACCGTGAGGAGCCCGGAGTAAGCCCAAATTCACTCACACCCACATTTGCTGCCATGAAGGTCTTTGTGGACAACTGGCGCTGGCAGGGCGTGCCCTTCTACATTGCCTCCGGCAAGCGCTTGGCCGAAAAAATAACCAGAATCGAGATCTTGTTTAAGCATGTTCCTCATTCCATGTTCCGCAATGTCTTAGATACCAACATAGAGGCCAATAAGCTCATTTTAGGTATCTATCCTGACGAAGAAATAACACTTACTTTTCAGACAAAAACGCCAGGGGCACGCGTCTGCCTCCGATCAGTAAAAATGGATTTTCACTACCATGAAGGATACCAAGGGCCAAAACTGGAAGCTTATGAAAAGGTGCTGCTTGACTGTATAATGGGTGATCACATGCTTTTTTGGCGACAGGACGGAGTTGAATTGTGCTGGGCGTTCTTAACGCCCATACTTGAAGAATGTGAATCATGTAAAGATAGACCTCGGAGGCTCCATCCTTATCCTGCTGGTTCGTGGGGACCGGAGCAAGCAAGGGCCTGGATTCCTTTGCAGTAGACCTCTCAAGGCAAGAAAGGAGCCGAAGAAAACCATGAATCAGGGCAAGAAAACATCACAAAAGGCCATCATCAAGGCTGTTGCTCTTTTAATATTTGTTCTTGGTGCAATTTACCTCTTTAGATTCACACCGGTAAAGAATTACATAAATGCTGAATCCCTGGGGACTTTCCTTCAAAAATTCGGCATATGGGCACCGCTGCTTTACATGCTATTCTATGCTGTCGGAGTCTGCCTGTTTCTGCCGGGCACACTTCTTACAGGGATTGGGGCAGTGCTGTTCGGGCCATACAAAGGCTTTGCCTATGTGTGGATTGGGGCAATGGCAGGCGCCACGGCGGCCTTTTTCATAGGCAGGACACTGGGGAGGGAGTTTGCCGCTTCCCTGATAGGAGATAGGCTGAAGAAGTACGACGATGCTATCGAACGCAATGGTTT
>JALVSJ010000117.1 GCA_027024445.1 Desulfobacterales bacterium | reverse complement strand
TCACTCATCACTGCGACATCATCGAAACCGGCAATGAATCCTACCGCTTCAAACACCGCAATCAGGCCTCATAGCCTGGTCAAAATTGCACGCTGATACCTGGTCAATTTTGG
This sequence comes from Desulfobacterales bacterium, assembly GCA_027024445.1. Taxonomy (GTDB): domain Bacteria; phylum Desulfobacterota; class DSM-4660; order Desulfatiglandales; family Desulfatiglandaceae; genus B111-G9. The sequence goes on along the minus strand of JALVSJ010000117.1, from coordinate 6,437 downwards.
ATGCTGTTTGACAGGCCTATCAGCTTTCTTTTTTTGCACCCCGTCCAACAACGCCGCAAAAGCATCTTTCCCTTTGACTTCGACTGGTGCTGCTCCTTTCCCCTTGACAGGCCAAGCTCGAACAACCTTTCGTCCATATCCTGCCCATTGCGAAAACAGAAATTTAGAAAGAACATCAAGAACTTCAGCGTCTTTGGAGACAAATCCCAGTGGAATAGGGTACTCCCATGATGTATCAGCCAAGTAGTAGTAAAGAACGCCGCACACGACGCCAGGCCAAATAAATATTTCGACCGGCCCCATCTCCTCCCGTAATGCCGCCACGTACCCTTGATCAAATACGTTTCTATTGTTTCTCCGCGTCAATCGCCAGCGCAGCGTTTTCACATTCTCGAAATTAGCATTTCCAACTAGACTAATTTCACTTTTTCCTACAACAACGGATGTAACCTCTCGGCGAATTCGGCTGATTAGAGAAAAAGTTTCCTCATTGCTACCCCATAGCTCAGTTGAAGGCTTTTGCCAATACACTACATTCTCCAATTGAGCTTCCTTTTTATCACTGTCGGTCTTGATTGATCCTGTGGAATTGCGAACAAAATCAAATATAATTTTAGAATTTTCGTCAGTGTAAAATGATCCAATTACTGGCACTGTGGACGCACTTGCAGGCGCGCTATCTCTGAGATGCTGAATCTGACACAGAAGACTACCGATTTCTATCTGACCGTCCTGAGACAACTCTGAAAAGATCGGGACCCTTAGCTGCTCATTCGTCAACCACAGAAGATCGCTCCCAAATTTTGACTTCTCTTTCAATCTGTTTATGGTTCGAGACACTTCCTGAACCAGACGCTGCCGGCTCTCTTGCGCAGCGTCGCTATCAAAAACCGAATACCTTTGGTCAACTTGCTTTGGGCTGTCGCTGTTAACATACAAATCAACACTCAAAGGAAATTCAAACGTATCGCCGCTCTCAATAGAGGAAATCCCGTATATTGATAAGCGCGCACGCTCCTCATTCGAAATATTCTGCTTGTAACGTTCAACATACTCGTGAAAAGAATCGGCAAATGTTTCTTTCGCTATCTCACGTGATCGCGACACCTTCCCTTGATCGGCGCTCACTAAATTGTGAAAACACCTGAATGAATCCGTTCGAGGCACGAAATGAATCACTCGAAAACTAATAAAGTCAATCGCAAATCTTTCATTCCATTTTTCAACTGAACGTATGTGCAATGCTCCTTCTTCATTATGCCGAAATAGGTCCCGCCCTTTATCGGTCAACTTCATTTCATCGCCCACATAGTCGATAAATCCGGCCGTTTTCAAATCCGCTAGCAAAATCGACAATTCCCGATCTGAAAATCCGAAGAAATGTCCTAGACTCTCGCCACTGCATGCCCCTACTAGGTTCAGATACCTTAATGAAAACTCACGTACAAGGGGAAGACGTTCCTGGTTGGAAACCGTCAACCGTATTGTGAACCGACGGCATGGTACATTGAAGGTCTGTCGTCCCAAATAGATATCCATTATTACGACTCCCCTATCATCGCAGCATCAACAATACTGTATGCGTGATCGTCTTCGTAACGAGATTTTATGTAGTTGTAGATATCAGAGGGTGGGGCAGACATTCCATCCCACATCTCTGACGATCCCACCACTACTAATCGCTCCATTGCACGTGATACAGCAACGTTGACACGCTCGTCATAAGCCAAAAATCCCGTTTCCTTTTTACTATTGCACCGAACTAAACTGAGTATGATTACCAAATTTTCCTTACCCTGGTAGCTATCAACTGTGTCAACTTTTACCATGTCATAGAACTCCTCGGAAAAGTTACGCTGTCTGATCTGCCTGACAATCTCTCTCTTCTGACCCGCGTAGGTACAGATGACTCCAATGGGCTTTTCACCTTTACGAGATATTGTCCTTGCGACTTCGAAGAACTTCGTTGATGCCTCCAGAACCTTTAGTATATCCAGAATCTTCCGAGCTTCACCTAAGTTTACAAAGCTTGTTCCTTCCGCACCTCCTGGTAATGTCTCTCTGCGCTCCCTTGCACTATTTCCCATCGACGATGTATCACACCAGATAACATCCGCCTCAAATGGTGCAGAGATATCATCTTCCTTAATCAGCACTTCATCCTTCTTTGTCTTCAGTTCTCCATCATAAAATATATCAGACACCAATGAAGCGATACTTGGCTTCATTCGATACTGCAAATTCAGGAGCTGTGCGGCCCCACTACCAAACGGACTTTCAATAATGCGACGAAAGTCAGATTCACGGAGCGTGTTTATTTCAGTTGTTCCCAATCTAGCCGCCGCCGCCTCGAGAACCTCCTGCGTGTACATAGGAGGTAATTGTTTGTGATCACCTACCAGCACTAAGCGCTGTGCCGTCTGTGCTGGCACTGCAAGCTCTCCGGCACTGCATCTGGCAGCTTCGTCAATGATCACCCACTCGTGGTGGTGTTGCGTGATATTTAGCTCTCGCCGACCAATTCCCACACATGTTCCACAGACAATACGTTTCGTTCTTGTAAGAAACTCACCAAAGTTTCCGTGGGGACTAACTAATGCATGCGACCAATCGAATGCAAGCTTGATCAAGTCCTCTAGCCGTGCGATAGCCTCCTCATTTGTAACATCATGTGCAGCGCTAAGTTGAAGTTTCATCCTTTCCACAGCTTGAACAGGGTCGTCATCGTCTTCATATTCGGAAAGCCTCACCGAAATTTTCCGGGCCCTGCCATAAATAGCTTTCTTTATTGACTCGAGCTCACTTTTTACGCGCTCCTGCTCTATACTGTCATCGTCCACATCCTCCATTTTGGCTATGTACTCGTCGAGAAGAGGGGCTGTCGCTATTGCTAACCGCACATATTGACTAATAAACCTATGCGATAATCCCAGCCCCTTCGCGGTAAATTCGATACGATTTCTAATATCACTATCAAAGCTTTTACGGTATCGATGCTGGAGATTGTCAATGTGATAGCGGGACACTCCTTCCGAGCACATATTCAACGGTCCGACTCGCACCACATCCAGCTGATCCAAATCGTTGGAATAGATAGTCTTTAGCTTTTCTATTGCGTTATTTACGGCCTCATGCGACTGACTGGTAAGCAAAATATTACGCGCTCCATCAGCAAGTAATTTGTGTACCATAGCAGCGATAAAGTATGTCTTTCCCGTGCCAGGAGGGCCTTGAACCAATCCTACTGGAGGAATACCGACGACCTTCTTAATTGCCGTGCATTGACCCAAATTTAAGCCAAACTTGTTGCAGAACTCATCATGATCTTCTAGCTCATGCGTCGCCTCCATATCGTTACGCTCTGCAGCCCCGGAAAGCCACTTGAACAACGTGGGGTGGCAGCTTTCTCCGTCAATCAAACGTTCCACCGCCCTTGCTCTTTTTTCATGAGATGCTTTTCCCAGCGCACTGCTTAGCCGAAGGATCTGATTTGGAGATGGAGCCTGCCCACGAGTTAGGTCAACACCAATAACCTCGCTGGACACCAAGTCACCCACTAACGTTCCGAGCGGAATGTAATTGCCTGCGTTGTTTAGTGCCTCGACCACAACAACTTCGCCACGGTCAAATTCTATTGGCTGCCCATTCTTTGGCTCGTATGGAATCAAGATCCGACGTGACTTTCCTCGCACATTGATTGGATCTTCCGAAACAACAAGTTCTGGTAAAACATCAGCTTCAGCATCGATCAACGCTTGCCACATCCTCGCCACATCACCACTAGCTCTGGACTCAGCATCCGTTTCTGTTTCCGTATACTCAGTTCCATCGACAGTCGATTCGGCGTCGACCTTTGATGCTTTTGCGGCAACACCCCGAACTTGAATATGCCGCTCAACCGCATTGGAAATTATCTCCGCAAGAGCCTCCTGCAGCGTTGTGAAATCCGACTGATTTTTCGGCACAAACACAAAAAATGCCCTTAGGCTGCTTACAGGTCGACCGGGGCATCTCCATGCTGGGTCTTGAATAAGATCACCCGTCACTATAGTGTTATGTGTATCGTCCCAGATCAACCTTAATACACCGTCGATCCCACTTATATATATCTGCCTACATTGCTCAAGAGGTGCACGAATATTTAGACGCGCATGCACTTTCTCCGATATTTCGCTGATATGAATACGATACTCATCATCATCGGGTAATAACTGTGTTCGCACTTCAATACCACGAAGCGGAATTGTTAAGCGGATCAATGCCTCTTGATTGATTTTATTTCGGGCATCTTTGATAGAGCACTCAATCGTCTCCAGTGTCAAGAGTTCATCATCTTGGCTTGTTAGACGACCAACCTCCTCCTCAACCCCCTCTAGTTCGACTTCCTCAAAACTGACTTTCGAAACTCCCGCGATGGTCGAAACTTCCCCGCCAAGTATTTCAACTATTGTCATTAGTACCGCATAACGATCTTTTGCGAATCGGTCTGCGGATTCCGGGCAGTTGGTCAAGTATGAAGGTGTATCCTTATCTTTTCCGTCAATATCGATGTCTGGGCAATCAATGAATTTCACGCACGCATCACTTCCCTCCTTAACCGGGATAACAAAAATGTTCTCAGGCTTAATGTCACCGTGTGCTATCCCCATAGAGTGGAGCGTATTCACTGCTCCAAGCAGTTGCAAACATAACCCCAGTCTTTGGTCGAGAGATTGAGTGGAAGGACTGATATATTCATTCAACGACAATCCGTCGAGCTTTATAGATACTAGGTGTACACCTATGGGCGTTATTCCATAATCAATAATCTCCTGAGCAACGGTGGGATTCACACGATTGATATCTCGCGCTGCCCCAAAGAACTCGAGTAGGCGCTGATTCGCTCCTGGGTCATCATCTGAAACCCGAACGCCTGACCAAACCTTAACAATTACATCGCGACCATCAGCATGCGACTCGTACACATGCACATGGGACCGTGAAATTTCGTTCTTAATAGGGTAGTCGGCATAAGGGAGTCCGTCGGTTATGAATTCCGAAAGTTCCTCAGTAAACAGTGGCGCAGGGCTTTCTGAGTCTTGCGCTATCACCTGAAATTCTTGATGAAATTCAGTCGCATTAGCAAACCGTTCTGACGGAATCCATGAGAGTGCCTTCTTAAGACATTCGGTCAGTCGAGGAGGGAGTTCACCAGGATGCGTTTCGTGGCCAACGTCAGGAAACTCAGCAACGCTGTCATTTAACGGAGGGTGAAATGACGTAAGTATATAATAAGCAAGCGCTCCAAGAAGATACACGTCTCGTCGAAATGGATCAGAAGGTTCATCCAGCTTGTCTTCAGGAGTTACACTCCGTCCCGACCTGAGGAACTCACGCACTGGCCCGACAGTTTTCCCCTCTGGATATGTTGCAGCTAGCCATCTTGAAATAGCCAGCGAATAATCATCGCCTGTCCATATACATGTAGCGGAGATATCGCGATGCGCTAGATTCGCCTGATGAAACTCAGAAAATGTCGACAACAAGACACTTACCAGATCGACTCTATCCTGTAAAGTCAGACGGCTGTCATGCTTATTTATGTAAACATCGAGCATATCCATGCGACTGGGGAGATCATAAAGCTCGAAGTATTTGCTTGAGAATTCTTCTTCTGGCGTCGCCCCTACTGCAGTTAACAAAGTACTCCCAACGAATGCACGGGGTAATTTTCCTTTCGCATAGCCTACAACCTCACGCTCACGACTAGTAACCTCTTTCCATCTTTCCCGCGTGCCGTATTCTGGAGGGAGTTGCATAAGATCCCATGTCCGCAGAAGCGCCCGATAGCGAGGTGACACATCTTGCTCGGCGATAAATTCTTGATACAAAGATTCCCGATGCGAAAAAATGGGTCCGCCATCGGGTACATATCCTTGATATCGCAGCTTTCTCGGATCGAAAACCTTCGTAGAGAAGATGCGATTGAAGACTTCCTTCTCTTTATTCAACGGAGAATTACGTTTTCTAACCGTGGGGAACAAATTAGAAAATCGATTAGGACTTTTAATCTTGCAGAACTCTTCTAGAGAGCATACAAATCCTTTATCCTCACTAGACAAATGCGATGAATCGGCAGTACCGCACAGCACAACGATTGGCGCCACATAGAAATTTCCAATATTATGTTTTTCTCGTTTTTCAATTAAGCTCTTGAGGATCTTGCATTTGCGATCTGTGATTGCTACCGGCGATTCACCACGATCTTGTCCGTTTAATATCCAGTGAGAACCCTCTGAACGTAAGTTGCCATTCCAATTCTTCAGCTCAACCAGCAAGATGGCATTTGGCGTAACAAGGACAAGATTGTCAAACAGCATCCAAAATTGACCAGGTATCAGCGTGCAATTTTGACCAGGCTATGAGGCCTGATTGCGGTGTTTGAAGCGGTAGGATTC
>JALVSJ010000116.1:2034-6562 GCA_027024445.1 Desulfobacterales bacterium | reverse complement strand
TATAATTGGAGGAACAGAAGAGACCACCACAGGCGTTATAAGATTGAGGAGTATGGAAAGGGATGGAGTGCTTCAGTTCCCTGTAATTGCAGTGAACGATGCAAACACAAAGCATCTGTTTGATAACCGATACGGCACAGGCCAGAGCACTATTGATGGCATAATCAGGGCAACCAACAGGCTTATTGCAGGCAGCACATTTGTGGTATGTGGTTATGGATGGTGTGGTAGAGGTGTGGCCACAAGGGCAAAGGGACATGGTGCACGGGTGATTATATGTGAGGTGGATCCCTTGCGGGCCCTTGAGGCGGTGATGGATGGATATGAGGTTATGCCAATTGGAGATGCTGCTCCCATAGGAGATATCTTCTGCACTTTGACAGGGAATATAAATATAATCAGAAAAGAGCATTTCTTGAAGATGAAAGATGGTGCCATAATATCCAACTCAGGTCATTTTGATGTGGAGCTTGATATTAATGGCCTAAAGGAGATATCGGTTTCAACAAGGAGGATAAGGGATTTTGTGGATGAATTCACTCTTGAAGATGGAAGGCGGATATATCTCCTGGGGGAGGGAAGATTGGTGAATCTATCTGCTGCTGAGGGACATCCATCCAGTGTTATGGATATGAGTTTTGCCAATCAGGCACTATGTGCTGAGTATATGGTAAAAAACCATGGAACACTGAAGAAGAGAGTATATGGTGTGCCTGTAGAGATTGATCAGGAGATAGCACGGCTCAAACTTGAATCCATGGGAATAAGGATTGATGAGCTGACCCCTGATCAGGAAAAGTATCTGGCATCATGGCAGATGGGCACCTGATCTCAGAAGATGAAAGACTCAAACAGAGGAAAAAGGCGGAACTGCATGTTCATCTTGAGGGCAGTATCCGCCCTGCTACTTTAAACAGACTTGCATCTAAAAAGAGGCTTCCTGCCTTAAAGACAAATCCTTACAGGTTTTCCAATTTTGATGAATTTCATGCCATATTCCCTGAAATAGGGAGATATTTTAACAAGGCTGAGGACTTTCATGAAATAACCCTTGAATTCGGTATGGAGTTGCTAAAGCATGGCGTGATATATTGTGAGGCCATTATCATGCCATATGTGCATGTCAGAAGAGGAATACCCTTTAATGAACTCATTTGTGCAGTTGACCGTGCACTGGTTGAACTTGAACAGAGCAGTGACCTGAATGTCAGGCTAATATGCACCATACCAAGAACTATGGGGCCAGAAGCAGGTGAGGAGACATTGAAATGGATTGAGCAAAGTGTTTGCAATAGAATCATAGGCATTGATCTTGCCGGAAAAGAGCTTCCAGGAACAATAGCCCCATTTGCACAGGTCTTTGATAGAGCCAGGGATATGGGGCTCAAAACCACGGCACATGCAGGAGAATTCCTTGGGCCTGAGGCAATCTGGGAAACCTTAGAATTTCTGAAACCCCACAGGATAGGACATGGGCTAAGTGCCATCCATGATGACAAATTAATATCAGAGCTGGCTTACAGAAATATCCCCCTTGATATTTCAGTTACAAGTAACCTGAAATTGAATGCAATAAAGGACTTGAAATCACATCCAGTGAGAAACTTTTTTCGTTTAGGTATCCCCATTACCATTAATACTGACGACCCTGCCTTTTTTGATACAGATGTTACAAAGGAATATCTCCTTTTAAAAAAGTATTTTGGATTTACAATGGAAGATATAGAGATTCTTATTGAAAATGGATTCAAATACAGATTTTATAAGTAATGTCTTATTGGTGGTTGACTCATGAAGATAGAATAACTAAAATTATTAAGGTCTATGGAGGGGTGGCCGAGTGGTTTAAGGCGGCGGTCTTGAAAACCGTTGTCCCGTGATGAGCGGGACCGTGGGTTCGAATCCTACCCCCTCCGCCATTTTTGTTATTTAGTCCAATGGTTGAATAGTTAAGTGGCAAAGGGATTGACATCCTTATTTTAACCATTTAACATATCAACAAATATCGGAGAGATGGCCGAGCTGGCTGAAGGCGGTCGCCTGCTAAGCGACTGTAGGGCCAAAAAGCCCTACCGAGGGTTCGAATCCCTCTCTCTCCGCCATTTTTTAACTTCAGAGTTTTGAAGGTTCTTGTCTTTCTCCACAGAACTTGAATAAAAGCAATGATTCAATAGGAATTTTTAAATTTAAAAACAATTTTCGCTTCATCATACATGTCATTAGATAGGAATCTGAAGGTGGAACCAATCTTTATAAGATCACGTCTTTGCTCGCGATTTTCTTCAAAAGCGGTAATTTTTCCCAATTCAAGGTAATTTATAAATTTGATAACGGGTTAGAATTGATTATTGTTTTTTGCTCAAAATTTAGGTTCTTCACAGTTTTCCGTGGGTCATGCAAGATATAGTGATATCCACCATTGACCCAGATTGTGGTGGAACTCGGGCATATAGGTCTATCCCACCACAATAAAAAACAATTACTTTATTGTGTAATGTTGCCTGTTTCTGAAGCCACAGGCCATCTGTTTGATCATTTTGAGGCGATCATCTACCTCAGCCATAAGCTTTTTATGCTCATGGCGCCTCACCTTATCCACTCCACCAGTGACTTGGTGCATCACATGAAAACGGTCAAAAAGAATCTTGCTTTCTACTTTTGTTACTTTCCAGCGATCACTGAGCCCAAGAAGTGTTTCCTGCAGGAGATATTGGAGTAAATAGAGAGGATTGAGATGTTCGCCTCGGATGTTAGATTGAGGACTTAACAAGTGATGATATACACCTCAACAAGCTAAAAGTCCTTATTCTGGGCCTTGATCATGGGGCAGAAAAAATGTTATTTAATTAAAAGGAATACACATTTGAGGAGGACCAAGTGCTGATTTAGACAAAGGTCCAAGTGGACAAAAAACACCACCACTTCATCAAACAGGTCTATAATGCCTGAAATATAAGAGTATGAGCGAATATGTCCGCGATGCGGTCGATGAGAAGATAAAAAAAGACCTTAATAAATTGCGGGAGCGGATGCGACATGTGGGTCCATGGATGGCATCGGGAAAACAGCTTGCGAAAATCTTTTTGAGGATATCAAGGACGATGGCTTTGAGGGTGGGTGAAATCCAATAAGTCAATCCTGACCACACCATAATCAACGAGATCAAAAATGGACGGCAGCGAGACATCCCTTGCCCTCATTCTTGATATTGCCCCCGAACATTGCATCAGGGAAGGTCAGGTAGTCAGGTGTGGAAAAGGGACTTGAAACACCGGCGCATTTTCCCGCGAACCTGGAAATGGACCTCCCCATGAAAAAGTCTCGCCGATCAGGGAATCATCTTGCGCCTCGGGGCGTATATAGGAGTAATAGGGAAATCTTTATGGAAGAAACTTTTCATAAGGAGGGTTTCTCAGATGAAGGGAATAAAGGGAGCAAAGGTGATCCTGGGGATTGTGCTGGCAATTATTCTGGGGATAGAGATATTGGCCCATGGGGCAAAGGGGGAGAGGGTCTTTCTCCGCCTAAACCCCGGGGGACACACGGCTATAATAAGGGACCTATTTTTCTTTGACCAGGGAACAAAGCTCATTTCTACCTCTGATGATAAGACCATCCGAATCTGGGATATTTCAGACTTAAGTCACCCAGAGCTGATTAAGACCATTCGGGGCGAGATGGGGAGAGGTTGGTTTGGCATGATTTATGCTGCTGTACCTGACCCTGCTGAGAGGCTTCTGGCCGTGGGAGGATACTTGTATGACCATACCAAGGACAGAAAGCTTGCCACAGCTATCCGTCTTCACGACCTGAAGACCGGCCGGGTCCTTCAGGTCTTAAAGGGTCATGGGGATGCAGTTAGTGCCCTTGCCTTTAGCCCGGATGGAAAATACCTGGCCTCAGGCTCAGGTGATGACACCGTCATCATCTGGAAAAGGGAAGGAGATAGATACAGGTTTTACACCCGCCTCACGGGACACAAAACTGACATCCATGCCCTTTACTTTTCTCATGACAGGCTGGCCACGGGCTCTTTTGATCATACTGTAAGGCTTTATAATGTCAGGCATGATTTCAGGCTCATCAGGGTCTTAAGGGATCATAAAAATTGGGTTCAGGCAGTGGCCTTTTCTCCGGATGAAAGATTTTTAGTCACCGGCTCTTATGATAAACGCATTCTCCTTTATGACAGAGATGGAAACTTTATCAAGGAGTTCTCAAAAAAAGAGACCGTGCCTCTTGCCTTGGCTTTTTCTCCAGATGGGAGGTATCTCCTTGCAGGAAGCTGGCCTGATGAGCCACCTGCCACCTGCTACCTCTACGAGTTTCCCTCAGGCCTGGTCAGGTTGGCCTTTAAGGGGCATAAAGATACAGTTAGTGCCGTGGCGGCCACCCAAAGGGATGGCCGGCTTATTCTGGCCACTGGAGGCGGCGAGGCCAATGAGATCCTCCTCTGGAATGGGGCGGGAAGAGTCCTTTCCAGGATGGAGTCCGTGGGAACACCTATCCTTTCTGCTGCCATCTCCCC
>JALVSJ010000116.1:0-2024 GCA_027024445.1 Desulfobacterales bacterium | reverse complement strand
CCCCTGATGGGAAGAGAATCGCCTTTGGTTTTAATGCCCTTGGTAAAAAAAATGAGCCCCTTGAGTTCTCCTTTGACTTTAAAAACATGGCCCTCAAAAGCATAAGCTCTGAAAAGGGTTTTCTCAGGGCCATGGGCACAAGAGACGGTCTTGCGCTATCATTAAATCCCTATCTTTCGCAGAGGATGGGGCTTTATTTTCCCGAGAGCCTCCTGGAGGTAAAAAGTGAAGATGAGGTCCTGGCACGGATAATAAGGAATCCCACAGACGGCTACAGACATGACTGCTTTGGCTTTGTGAACGACCACTTCTTTATTTCAGGGGGAGCAAGCGGCAAGATCTTTGTCTATAACCTGCGGGGTGAGAAGGTGGCGGAGCTGGTAGGCCATGAAGGCGAGGTCTGGGCCCTGGCAGTCAGTCCGGATGGCAAATGGGCCGTAACAGGGGCAAATGATCAGACCCTGAGGCTCTGGTATCTGGGGGATCTAAAGGATGTCAACTGGGGAGATGAAGGCGTGGACTGGGAAAGACTCAAGGAGGCAGGTTATATGGATGAATATATTAAAGGCTGGAAATCTACACTTTCTTCTTACAAATCAGACCCTGTCCAGTGGCGAGCATGGGTGAATGGCCTGAAGGGTGATTACATGCCCATCAGAAAGATATATCCTTCTCTGACCCTCTTTACCTCAAAGGACGGCAAAGAATGGGTGGCCTGGACAAGAGAGGGCTACTTTACCGCAAGCTCCCCATCGGCCTTAAGGCTCATAGGCTACCACATTAACCAGGGCTTTGAAAAACAGGCCCGGTGGGTCTCCTTTGCCCAGCTCTATGACATCTACTTCAGGCCCGATCTGGTGCAGCTCAAGCTCTCCCAGCCTACCACAGATCTTTCCTCATACACCAGAGTGGCAAAGGTGAAAGAGGCTCTTGAGACCTGCCCACCTCCTGAGGTTTTCATCCTCTCTCCTGAAGAGGGGACCAGAATAAAGGGCTCCTGGGCCACCATAAAGGTAAGAGTCAAAGACCAGGGCGGAAAGATTGGAGACATACGGGTCTATGTCAACGGAAAGATTGCGGCATCAGAGGGCATCTACAGGGTGGCAAAGAGAGAGAGGGTGCAGCTTGCCCAGACAGAGACCCTTTATGCCACCAAGAGGGGAGTAAGGCTCATAAAGAGGGGGATAACCTATGGCTCAAAGGTGGAGGAGGGAAAGTCCCAGGTGCAGGTCCTCACCCCTAAGGAATACATCCCTCTCACAGGCACTATTGAAAGGACCTACCGCATCCCTCTTGCCCCGGAAGAGAACACCATCACGGTCCAGGCCATGAATGGCTTAAACACCATCCTCTCAGGCCCTGCTACGGTGAAGATATTTGCCCAAATCCCCAGGACCCCCTCCAGGCTCTTTGTCCTGGCCCTTGGGGTGAAGACATTCAACAATCCAGGGTATAATCTGCACTACACCCTAAGTGACGCCAGGGCCTTTGTGAAGGAGATGAAGGTGAGGGCAAAGGGGATTTACAGTGAGGTGATCACTATCCTCCTTGAGGACCCGGGGAAAAAGGATGTCCTCTCCGCCTTTTACTCCATCTCTAAACAGATGTGCCCCACAGACGCTTTTGTCTTCTATGGTGCCACCCACGGGATGGTGACAGACGACAGGTACTGGCTCATCACCAAGGATTTCACAGGTAAGCTCAGTGAGGCCTCCTGCCTCACCTCAGATGAGCTAATGGAGCTGATGAAAGGGCTTTGTGCCCAGAGGCAGGTGATGATTCTGGACACCTGTCATGCCGGGGCCGTGGACTGGACCCTGCTCGACCTCTATCAGGCCAGGCTGACTGCCTTTTCCATGGGAAGCGGGATGCATGTCCTCTCGGCCGCAGCCTCTCAAGATGCGGCCAATGAGGGCTACTACGGTCATGGTCACTTCACCTACTTTGTGCTCAGTGCTCTTGAAGGGGAGGCGGACGCCAACCACGACAGAAAGATCACTGTGGTGGAAATAGGTCCCTATGCG
>JALVSJ010000115.1:3656-6582 GCA_027024445.1 Desulfobacterales bacterium | reverse complement strand
AAGCCGTAGGCAGTTAACAGATGCGGGTCTACTCGGGGAAAACATCGAAGTAGCTGAAGTCTGCACCAAATGTCATTCAGACCTCTTTTTCTCGTATAGAAAGGACAAGGTAACCGGACGGTTTGCAGTGGTTGCAATGGTGACCTAGGGCAAGGCGGGTAGAATCAATTTAAGGCAATGGGATGTTCCCGGAGCGGTGTCGGGGGGTCCTTGGAAGACTGCATCTACCGAATGAGCCTTCCTTGAACTCTCGTGGCGGTCCGAGTAGGGATGCTCAGGTTACCAATGGCGCAGCCCATCACGATGCTCTCGGGCATCCCGCCTGCCTGGCTCCGGACGGCAGACAGGTGAGCCCTGCCGGCCAGGCAGGCGGGGAGGACCGCCCCTTTGTAAGGAGTCAGATGCAGTCTGAAAAGGATCTCCCGACGCCGCTGCGAACGTAGCAAAACCATGTCCCATTGGCTGTCATCAAACAGGTGACGCCGAAAGCGTGTTACACATTGCTCCACAAGGCAATTTGAATATTGGCCGATAATATGGGTTCAATTATTACTCGGTAGTTTCCTGGCGGCTAGTAGTGCAGCACCAAGAGCGCCAATTATCTGCGGCTCTTCATAGACGTGAATGGTGTTGCCCAGCTTTTGTTCAAAAAGCGCCACAACACCTCGGTTCTTGGCCACGCCACCAGTCATTGTTACCGCACCATGTACGCCCACTGTCTGCACCATGCTCCAGATGCGATTGACAATAGCCGTATGCAGCCCAAGGATGATATCCTCTTTGGGTTTGTTCTGTGCTATCAGGGACACCACTTCTGATTCTGCAAATACAGTGCAGACACTGGAAATGGGTATAGCCTGCTTTGCCTTCAAGGAAAGATGGCCCAGTTCATCGAGGCTCAATCTGAATGTGGACGCCATTACTTCGAGAAACCTGCCGGTTCCGGCAGCACACTTGTCGTTCATGGTAAAGTCGAGGACCTTTCCTCCTTCACCAACTCGTATGACCTTGGAGTCCTGGCCCCCGATATCGATTACAGTACCTGTGTCAGGGAACAGATGGTAGGCGCCCATGGCATGGCATGAGATTTCCGTCACCTTCTTGTCGGCAAACGGGATAGATATGCGCCCATAGCCCGTGGCAACTATTGCACGAAGCTGGCTTCTTTGGATACCGGCCTTTCGGAGCGCGGCTTCCATGGCTTGTTCGGAAGCGGCGATGGGATCATATCCTGTAGGGTAGATGGTGTAAGAGATAATCCTCTTATCATCACCCAATATCACCACTTCAGTGCTGAGGGACCCTATGTCTACACCTGCGAAGTATTCCATCAGTCCATCTCCAGGGCTTCAAAAAAAGCTTCTAGCCTGGTGCGCGCCTGCTCTTCGGAGTAAACGCGTGAGTCTGTCATATCGGCTTCTATGACGACCGTTTTCACACCCAGCTCCTCTGCCAGCAACTTTTTCATGTCATATTGTCCGACAGAGTACGGTTTGCAACTCCTATCTGAATGTATTACAAGGCCGTCAATCTGATAATCTCTCACCATACGTTTCATGAGATCCAGGCGGTGTTTCAAGTTGTTGTTTAGTATCACAAGGCTATAAGCCTTTGCAATTGATTCAAACGGCGCACCCTCGTCGAGGTAGTGAATGGTCTCGGCCCATGCATTGGTATAAGTAGCAGCGACGAAGTTGCAGCCATGCTCGGCAAAAAGCAATGACCAGTCTCGAAGCTTGAACCACACGGCTATGTTGTCCCACATTAATCTTTTTCGCTCATTCTTGACTGCACCAATGCCCTTCCGCACCCTGTCTTCCAGTTCTTGCAATAGTATTTCATAATACTGCAGAGCCACTGGCAGGCCGCGTAATGAGACTATTGGAGCAAGATGTACAAATGCATCGAATATCGTCATGGGAGCGGGCCTTGCCTTTAATGTTGCAAGCACTTCTCCCCATAGCCTGGATGAATTCTTGGCGATCTTGATGACCTCCTCGAACTTTTTATCAGAGAATTTTTTCCCTGAAATATCTTCGAGCTTTGGGATCATGTCCTCCAGTTGTCCTACCATGTATTGTATGTCAGTATGTTTAATGTCCTCAAAATTATAAGGCGTATCAAACAGGATCAGTGGGATTTTCCAGTAATGGGACAGCTCTTTGAACCAGTAAAGAATGGTCTGACATATGTTGTTAGAGCAAAAGAGAAGGTCAGGTTTTGGTAGTTTTCCGACTGGCGTTTTGCCGGAGAGGGCATGGCCAAGATCAATCCGGGCGTAAGAGCAAAGATCGGGGTGGTAGCCGTATTTTTCGGCTTCCTCGCAAATCTGTGGACCTACCTTTTGGGCACCACAAAGGGCACCATGGTTTTCGGGATACACCGTGTAAAAATCAAAGACCCTCAACAGCTCCACGGGGGCCCCGCTGCTAACCCACGCCACAGGTTTGGCACTTTTTGCATAGCGAGACAAGAAATAATGTCTTGTCATTATCTCTCGGAGCCTTTGAGAACAACGAAGAGGCGGCCCCAGATAAGGACTTGGCTTATGCGGCCTTTTCCTTTTACGTGCCTTTTGAAATCTCATAAGGAGAGGCGCACCAAGGTCTTTCATGAACTGGTATTTGAGTAAGGCTTGAAATGTCATATTCTCAGTTGACCGTTGTCCGTTTTACCATTATTGGTTATTCGCCATTCTGCATTCGATATTCGTAATTCTTCAATCTCCAAAATCCGCACTCCCTAAATTCCTCAATCCATACCCATTATTCCATCATTCCATTATTCCATGATTCCACTATTCCATCTTTCCGTCTTTCCTCTCTCACCCCAGCATCTCCACGAACGCCTCGATCCTTGTTACCATCTGGCCTGAAAGAGCCTGGTTGACTTCCGTGTCAAGTACTAAACTGGGTATTCCCTTTTC
>JALVSJ010000115.1:0-3646 GCA_027024445.1 Desulfobacterales bacterium | reverse complement strand
GGTCGGGGTGGTAGCCGTGTTTTTCGGCTTCCTCACAAATCTGTGGGCCTACCTTTTGGGCACCACAGAGGGCACCGTGGTTCTCGGGATACACCGTGTAAAAATCAAAGACCCGCAACAGTTCCACGGGGGCGCCACTGCTAACCCAGGCCACCGGCTTGGCACCTGCTGCATAGCGAGCCAAAAAATAGTGTCTTGTCATTATCTCCCGAAGCCTGCGGGCACAGCGAAGGGGCGGACCCAGATAAGGATCTGGCTTGTAAGGCCTTTTCCTTTTCCGTGCCTTTTGAAACCTCATGAGCAAAGGTGCCCCAAGGTCTTTCATGAACTGGTATTTAATCAATGAGGTAAGAGACATATATTCCGTCTTTCCTCTCTCACCCCAGCATCTCCACGAACGCCTCGATCCTTGTTACCATCTGGCCTGAAAGAGCCTGGTTGACTTCCGTGTCAAGTACTAAACTGGGTATTCCCTTTTCTTTGAGAAGGCTCTGCAAATTGGGCACATCAAACAGTTCAGGTTCACAGGACTTTACTATATTAAATATTACACCTTTGGCCCCGCTTTGCTCTACCATATTCATAATGTATTTGGCCCTTTCGGAAATATTAGAACCCTTAGTGGAGCAAGGAGGCATATTAAAATACTTTTGTGCAATGGCCTCAAATGGATCTACAGAAGTGTCCATCGGAGGGGCTAACAATCTCCTGCTGGCGTTTATAAGATCATCATTTGCTATTGTTACCTCAAGCTCATCAAGTTTGTCCAATAAGGCCAAGGGATTGGCAATTACGCCACTTAATATAACGGATGATCTGGAACCTGTCTCTGGGGTGGTCTTTTCATTGATAAAATTTTCCAGTAACTGGATATGGTCCTCAGGCAGGAGAAATTCACCCAGTCTGATTACGTCATAGAACTCCCTGTTGCTTGATCTGAACTGGCCGCGAGAACGGTTTGTGTAAAGGGTTTTCAAGAGTTGAGAAATCGTGTTAGACAGTTCAATGGCTTGCCTCAGACGGGATTCATCAAGGGGATGCCCGTGGTGCTGCAAGGAACCGGCAAGTTCCCTTAGTTGTGCTAGATAGTATTTAAACGATGGTCCTGAATAAGGCGCTTTGGGATGATAAAAAAAATAGCAGGGGGTGTTTGGACCCATGTAGTCATTAATGACTGAGGCCATATTCTGAATTGAGTCGCAGGTGTGGGGAAACAAGAACCCGTCCACGAAATCGCACTTGCCCTGGATTACCAACTCCATACCAAGCCTTACAATGGAGCAAATATAGGACTGGAGATGGGCATTGGCCCCGGATATCTGCAAGGGAGGATCCCAGATCTCTGCGGGCACAATATCCATGGCCCAGAGCAGTTCTTTAGGGTATTGGGCAGGGAATACCCCAAATATGGCCTTGCCCTTATTCTTCTGGCTCAGTAGATATTCCTTTCGGTTTGAAGAGTCCATCGCCCCTCACCAAACGCTTGGTGCCAGAACACTCTGGCATATCTCCCCATTGATAACTTGGGGCCCATTGTCCAACTCAGGTTTGTCCTGGGCCTTACTAATCTTATCTAAGAGTCATACTTGTCCAAAATCGACCTTTAACAGTAGGCAGGGGAAAGGGATGTTCCCAGAGCTGCGTCATCAGGCACTAAATTTTCTTGACGTGTCATTCCCGCGCAGGCGGGAATCCATTAGACTCTGCGGCTTATAGACTCCTGCTTCCGCAGGAGTGACGAGGAACGGGCACCTGTATATTTAGTGCCTGATCCGCAGTGCCTGCCCGCCATAATTGTGGCGGGAGCGCAGCCACGGATGGCGCAGCGAGCGTAGCGCCTGCCTGGCGTCAGACAGGAAGGGAATATGCCGTTTCCCTACTAGATGCAAATAGAAAACCTAATCTCCTAACCTATGATACTGGCTCCATAACCTGTTGATACCATAAGACCAATTTCTTAACTGTAAATCGATTTTCGACAGCAGTGTCTAAAAAGTAGTGAGTGGTCCCGTGGGGTAAGGACTATAGCGGTGGTAAGCATTCAAAGTCAAGACTGGCCAGATATCATTGTCCTGGCAATAGGGGTATAGGGAGAGGCGGGGACGGTGTAGGTGGCGCGGGCTGGCCTTCTCCCTCGAGCTCACCTGACTCCGGGGAGCCCGCAGCTCCCGGTGCTCCCTGGCCCAGAAACCGCTGAAAGACCTGTTTATTTTCTTCCTCCATGGCCAGCTCCAGAATGTCCTGGGCACGGCGGTTGTCAGGGTCCATATCTAGAATCTTGTCGGCCAGGACCCTTGCCTTGTGGTATTGCCCGGTCTGAAGGAGCCTCTCTGCCCTTGTGACCATGCGGGCCACAATTTCTTTTTTGCTGTGGCCTCGCTTCAGCCCTGCCACAGCTTGTTTGCGAAGTTCTATTGCCCTCGGCTCACCAGGAAACCTGTTGAGGATCTGTTGGGCACTCTTGAGGGCTAGTCCATATTTGCCGGCGTCAAGGTATTTCCGGCCTTCGGCCAGCTTGGCCTCAATAGCCCTTTTCTTAAGCCCTTCCCGGGCCGCAGCCAGGACTCTCTTTGCCCTGGAGTTGTTCTTGTCCATTTTTAGGACTGCCTTGGCTTCCTTAGCAGCCTTTGCATATCTGTGGGCATCAATGTATGCCTCTGCTTTTGCAAGTTTTGCCTCAATCGCCAGTTTTTTCTGTTCCTCTCTCTTAGCACTTTCCTGGGCCTTGTTCTTGATATCTAAGGCCTTGGCATTACCAGGGTCCTTAGCCAAGACTTCGTCGGCAGCCACTATAGCCGAGCCGTATTTTCCTGCCTTAAGATCTGCTTCAGCCTTATCGAGTTTGGCCGCAATGACACGAACGCTTTCGGCTTTCTTGATTTTAGCAAGGAGATCATTGGCTTTCTTGTTTTCGGGGCTCTCATCCAGAACCTTATTTACCAGCTTGTGGGCCTGCTCCAGGTTCCCTTTGTCAAAAGCACCTTGAGCTTCTTTTAGGGTCTGGGCAATCTTTGACTCCTGGGCCGCTTTGGATGGAACAGGTGGCTGAGGGGGAGTTTCAATTGTAGCCACTGGTTCTTGCTCTGGGGTTGGTGAAGCGGGTTGGCTTACGTGAGCTTCAGGCTTGGCAGGCTGACTTTGAGCAATCTGGGTGGTTGCCTTCTGTCCTGATTTGGGGGTTTTCCTGATCTTGCTGAAATAATAGTAACTCCCTCCTGCCAAGGCCAGACCAGCAATAATTAATACGATTAGGAGCGCTGGGGCAAAAGCTGACTTGCGCCCAGGTGTAGCAGCAGGTTTGGGACTCGGCAATTCGCTGTCAGCCTCGGGAGTTGCAGGCTCATAAATGGGCTCGGTGAGGCTTTCCTCGGCCCGCGCCTCCTCGGCTATGGCTGTGGCAAGGGCATCTTTGAATTCCTCACACGAGGCCCACCTGTCTTCAGGTCTTTTTTCAATAGCCTTGAGGACAACCTTCTCGATGGTCGTGGGCAAGCTGGGCCTGAACTGGCTGGGTGGCGGAGGAGTATCCTTAACGTGGGCCTGCATGATGGTGTAGAGGCTTCCACCTTCTGAAAAAGGTAATTTGCCTGTCAGCATCTGGTAAAGGGTTATACCCAGGGAATAGATGTCAGAAGCGGCTGTAATA
>JALVSJ010000114.1 GCA_027024445.1 Desulfobacterales bacterium | reverse complement strand
CGATGCCGGCCTGCGCGAAAACCGGGCCATGAGCATCCGCCTGTTTACCTTTGCCATGGTCTTTTCCGCCATTTCCATGGCCGGCCTGCTCGCCAAGATAACCGGCCTTTTTTAACCCCTCCTGGTGGCTGTTCCGCTAAAAAGTAAAAAAAGCAGAGCAAAGGAAGCAAAAAGGGGGCAGCCCCCTTTTTTGCCTCACACCTCCTCCCGGCTACTGCCTGTCAACAATATGCCTGATTGTTATATCAGACCTCGTAACACACCAATAACTATGGTTGTATTTTTGGACAATCTACTTCTCATTATTCCTTACCCATAATCCTCCGTGCCCGCAGAGCGGGCACAACCTCGTGACACCGCAGAGCGGTGTCACGAGGTTGAGGTACGCCTGGAGTTTAGGGGAGAACCTTGAGGGTGGCTGCTCTTGTTGCACCGCTTTGCGGTGCAACACCTCACCAACCGCTCTGCGCCATTTGCGTAATGCTCCTGTTGTCATTTTTCAGTAGCCAAGTACCTGAAAACTGACAACTCGATACCTGAAAACTCAGACCGCCTTATGTCCAATTACCATGTAATATCTTGATATATCTACACGTTACAAATAGGTTGTCGTGCTATTTAACGAGGTCTGGAAGAAGTATATTATTGCCGGGAAATCCGGGCAGAACAATGAGATACATTGCTGCATGTAGCGACGCTCCGGGAACCTGTCAAGAAAAAACATAGCCTCTAATACACCAGGCTGACATGCGATGCTGTCCTGCTCCAGGCAAGTTCTCCGGAGGTCTTTTTTCTTGACAGAACCCCTCCGCTTACGCTGACCTGAAGGTGAGCGAAGGACGGAAGGCGTCCTCCCGGACAGGGCTCTCCGAGGGGAGCTTAGTCTGGTAGGCTGACTACCACTTTGTCGCATAAAACTGGTCAGAAGGATACAGAAAAAAATTGCTTAATCTGAGTGGAAAATGGTCTTGACAATGGGGTCCACCTCATTCAACAAGCCAGTTTTCGACAGGTAGCTCAGTAATTCTCTCAAAATGCCTTGTGTTTCCTGTGATGAGCACAAATTTTCCAGCGATGGCTATTGCTGCAATCTCGAGATCTGCAAGATCAAGTGGCGTTCCCTTGCTTTCCAGTTCTGCTCTCAACCGGCCACAGACATACGCGGCTTTTGCATCAAAGCCAACCACATTGACGGAAGGAAGCAAGATGTTTTCCAGATTTTTTAAATGATATTCAGGTCGAGTACTTTTGACAGCACCATAAACGATTTCCGAGACTGTGATAGTGGAGATATACTGTTTGCGCATAGGAATTTGCGATAACCGATCAAGTAACGCCTTCGAAGGACGTTTTTTCAGGATATTGGTTATGACATCTGTGTCAAAGAGAAACATTACGGCCTGTCCCTCCCCTGTGTCTCAATTGAGATAGATCCTCTAACGATTCGGAAACCTCTTCAAATCCTTTCCATTTTCTTGCTATGGAAGCAAGCCCTTTCCGCTCTTCATGCTGCTCGAGAACCTGAAGATCTTCAAGACTCACTAAAGCAGCAACAGGTTTATTTCTCCGCGTGATTATAAAGCGTTCCTGTGCATAGGATGCTTTCGCTATGAGCTCGGAAAAATGGTTCTTGGCTTTGGCTATTGATACCCGTGGCATATTTATACTCCGTTGTTAAACAGACCACCTATTATATGGTCATGATGTCCTTTATGGCCATATAATAGGCGGTCTGGTGGCTTTTGTCAATTTTCTTGAGGCAAGCTACTCCGGCCGCCAGGCAATGCCCACAATCCTGCACACACACCGCATCCCGGCGCAGGCCTGTTAGCACCGGCCAACCCTGGACCCACCTAACGCCGGAAAACGGACCCACTTGACCGTTGCCTTTCTTTCTCCGCACGGGATGGCGACCGGACCCACCCCTCCCTGCGGCCAATTCATCTTCATCCTCTATGCTCTCTCTGCTCATTTGCTTGACCGCTAATCCTTACAACTCCCTTTCTGCTAACCAAAACTGAGCCACCTTTTCCGGGTAGGTTGAGTGTAACTCGTCACAGGCACCTCGCCTTTGCACGGTAGCGCCAGTCCGCATAGGCGGT